>CALMMH010000188.1 GCA_937868145.1 uncultured Phycisphaerales bacterium | reverse complement strand
AAGTCTGACGGCGTCGACTGTCTCGACGAATCACGGCCTGCGTGAGATCCCCAGTTCGAGAACCGAGTATCCATCGATCTCGAAATGCTCGACCGCGATTTCGACGGTTCTGTCCTCCGCCAGCGTCAATGCGCCTGTGTCGCGAGTTGGGCCATGCCATGCCCAGTTCTCGATGATCGGTTTGCGGTCGACCGTGACGCGAACTCCGTCGTCGCTGAGCGTCGTGAACTCCCACGTTCCGGACGAGAGCGGCAGTCGTGTCTTGGCGATCATGCCGAAGTGGTCGCCGCCCAGTTTGGCCGCTGTGACGGCTTCAGAAAGTCTCTGATCGCTCGGGCCGCCCCAGGCGTACTGAAAGATCAGTTGTTTGACATGTTCCGAGACGGCGGTCTGACCTTCGCCGAGCTTTCGCCACGCCGCGAGGTCGTTTCGTGGATCGGTGGCCTCGGTCCACTTGAAGAACGTCACGTCCCATGTCGCGGAGATCAATGTGCCGCGGATCTCCTGTTGCCAATCGCCGTCCTTCACGCGCAGCAGATACGGATAAACGCCGGGGGCTGTCGCCGAGATGGCGAGGTCCTTCACGCCCTCGTTTGCCGAACTCTGGCTGTGGATGCCGCTGCCTTCGACGGTGACTGTCGCATCGGCCGACACGTTGTGCAGATCGTAGCGGATGGAGTCGCCGGTGTTTTCAACCATGCGAACCAGCGGCGATTCATGATCCCACGGACCCCATTCGGTCATGACGATGTTCTGGCGGCCTCGCAACTGCGGCCGGGCGCCGACCGGATGAGTCGAGCCATATGCGGCATACCGAGGCCTCTCGGGGATGTCGGCTTGCCCGCCCCTGCGGATCACAACGTCCGCCTCCTTGGACATTTCCTCACCCACGGTCTCGAAAGAATTCTTGCCGACGATCAGCTCGCCGGAGCCTCGCAGATGAAACGCCAGCTTGTCGCCGACGAATCGGTTGCCGCCAACGAAGCTGTCCTTGGATTCCGTCCCGTTCGATCGGGCCCACGGCCTGTTTGCGAAATCGCCCACCGGGCCGCCCCAGAGGTGAACGCCGCACTTGTTCGTTCTGAAGTCGTTTCCGACAATGCGGTTGCGCTGGCCGTGCTCGATGTTGACGCCGCCGCGTTCCAGGCCGTAGGCCATCTCGCCGTTGCCTTCGATCTGGTTCTTCGCGATCAGCGTATCTTGTGAATAGCCGCCCCAGACGCCGCAGATGGCGTTCTCGACCAGGCGGTTGTCGTAGAAGACGTTTCCGAAGGAGAACGTCATCTCGATGCCATGCGCCGGCGCGTAAGAGAAATCGTTGCCGATGAGCAGGTTGTTGTTGTTCCCTCGTCGCTTGTACCAGTCGGCGGGGTGCTCGCCGGATTCGCCCAGGGCCTCTTTCCCCGCGAATCCGAAGAAGCTGTCGCCGCCGTGAGTGGCGGAGTTCTCTGCGAGGACGTTGTCGCAGTTCTGCTCGAACATCAGAATGCCGGCGGAGTCCTGCCCGCGGTTGTACACGCCGTGGCTGTAGCCGCGCACGCAGAAGTCGCACGCGTTCCGGGAGATCGTGTTGCGGCAGGATCGCCACATCGCGATGCCCCAGCCGGAATTGAACGAGAAATCGTTGTCGTAGATCTTAGAATCGTTCACGCTGTCGATGCAGAGAGCGTTCTGGCCGTGCCGGACTTTGCAGTCATGCACCGTGATCCGATTCGAATCCTCGACGTAAATCGCGGCCCCGTAATTCTCCAGCCACTCATTCTTGTCATTGTCATGTGGGAAGAGCCAGTCGCCGCTGTCTTCCGCCGCCGGGGTGGATCCCAGGTGAGCCCGGCGGTTGTCGGAGGCGTCGATCGCGTCGAGCGTCAAACCGTCGGCCTTCGTCGCCCAGATTCCGCCCCAGAAGCCGCTGACGCACGCGCCCTGGATCGTGACATTGGACTGCCCGTCGATGCGGATGCCGTAGCCTTTGTACTCGTCGGGCCGGCGATCTCGCGGCGAGCCCCGCAGTTGTGAGCCGGGGGCGAATCGGACCTCGACGTTCGATGCGACGATCTGAATCACCCCGTTGCCGTCGGCGTCTTCGAGGATTGCATCGGCCGGGATGACGATCACGCAAGACCGGTCGATCCTCACATCATCCGATACAACACGGACCGTCGGCAACTCCCGGGCGGTCGCAGTCGAGACCGCCCAGGCGATGAGCATGCTGGTCAGCAGAGACATTGGGACCCTCCGATACTTCACTTCGCGATTCGCGGAAACTCCGTCACGCGAATGTTTGTGCATCCATAGGGAATCAGCGTCAGTTCCTCAAGGGGCTCATTCGAGTTTTGCGGCTCCGGCTGGATCTCTTCCGCCCAGTCGTGAACGATCTTCCAGTTGGGAAGCTTACGGCCTCTGACTTTGGCGGCCATGCCCGCGCCTTCCGGCGAGAAGGGTATCTCGCCCACCGGTTGTTCCGCGAATGTGACGCTGGTTTCAGGTTTTGCTTCGTCGATGAGCAGGCCGTAGTTCCACGGCGTCGTCGGCCGGACCTCGAAATCGCCGTGCGGCAGTTCGCGGTGCGGCTTGTCCGCGTTCACCTGTGTCCAGGCCTCACCCAGTTTCAGAGAGTAGACCAGTGGGCCTCGCTCGATGGCGATCGCCTCGTTGTACCGTCGCGAGGTCTTGACGCTCATCGGGAAGCGCAGCGTGATCTCGGTCGTGCCTTCCCATTTTCGTTCGATCTTGTGGAACGAGCCGGTCTTGACCGATTTCTCCGATCCATCCGCGACGCGGACCGTAGCGCCCTTCGCCCAGGCCGGGATTCGCAGAACTACCGGGAAACGAGCCGGCTTGTCCGTCGTCACCGTTACCTTGAGCGTCTCGCGGAACGGATAGTCGGTGTCGAGCGTCACGCGGACCTGCGCGCCTCGCGTTTCGAATTGGGCGGTGCTCGGTGCATAGGCCACCGCGGCGATCCCGTCGCCGGCTCGCATCCAGAGGTTGGCGACGAACTTGGGCCAGCCCTGGTGCATGTTCGCGGTGCAGCAGCCGAAGTTCGGCTCCAGGCCGTAGAGGTTCGATTCCGGCCCGTTCGATGACCACATGTGGTCCGGGTTGATCGTGCACTGGACCTGGTTGACCTGCTGATCGTACTGGTGCGACCACATGTCCGGGGCGAACGTCGCCGGCAGGGCGTTGAATGCGATCCGCTCCAGGCGATCGCCGAAGGCGGGGTCGCCCGTTACGGAAATCAGGTGCTCCAGCGAGTACATCGTTTCAACGACCGCGCAGAGCTCGGTCCCCTGCGTGGGGCTCTTGCCGGACAGGCACTCGTCGCCGGAGAACATGCCGGTGACCTGGCCGTGATAGCGGTCGAGGATCTGCAACATCTTCGCGGGAAACGCGTGTTCGATGTCCCGCCTGACGGAAAAAGCCAGATCGGGCCTACTTTGAGAGGGGGAAATCTCTTCCTTCGATTTCCCCCTCTCAAACCCCGGACGCGCGTCGAGAGATTCGTTTTCTCCATTCTTCAACGAAATCGAACTACGAGATTTCGTTGAAGAATATAGGCCCGATCTGACTTTTTCCGTCAGACGCCAGGAGAGGGCATAGGCCTTCAGCGCCATGCCTGTGTTGACGACGTGCTTGTCGAATCGCCACAGGCCGCGACGCGGCGTGGGATTGGTGACGTCTTCCCGGCCGTAGAAGGCCATGTAGTCGAAACCTTGTTCGTGGAATTTGCGGGCCACTTCCAGCAGCCAGGCCTCCCCGGTCTTTTGGTACGCATAGTAGACCGGGATGAGCCCTTCGAACCAGCGGAATTTGCCCCAGGCGAACAGCGGCGTCCGATCGAGAGCGTCGAGCGTCGCTTTGAGATTGCGGAGGACCGCCTTCAGCACGGCGGCGTCGCCCGTGGCCTCGTGGTATTGGACCAGCACTTTGTTCGCCAGCAGAATGGCCCAGAGATCGTAGGGTTTGGCGCTGGCGTCGAGCGGATAGGGGGCGTACCAGCCATCGGGCCTCTGATTGGCGACGATGTGCTCGACGTATCGTTTGACTTTGGCTTGGAGAGGTTTGTCGTCGAGGACCCAGGCCAGCGGAACGACGCCGTCGAGCCAGTAGGGGGCCCGCTCCCAACCCTCGGCCTTGCCGCCGAACCACTGGCTCTGGCCGACGTCCGGCCAGAAATCGTCGAGATGTCCGCTCAGGCCGTCGGCTTGGAGACGCAGTTGTCGTTGGAGCCAGCCCGCCGGCCGGATCGAGCCTAAGGGCAGAGGTTGAAAAACAGGGTCTGCCAGGCCCGAAGCAGATCTATTGCTTGGGTGTTTATCGGTCGCGGTCTGCGGAGTGGTCCCAGCGCTGGCCAGCGGCGAGGCAGCGAGCGCTGCCGCCCCCGTGGCGATGCCGGCCAGGAACTGACGACGTCTCATGGAGGACATAGGCTTGTTTTCCTTTTCAATCGGTGACGTTGGTTTTTCCCGACATTGGCCGCCTCAGATGCTACTGCCTGGACTTTCGGAGTTCAAGCAGTGTTTGGGGAAGCGTCACACATCTTTGCGAAGAACCGAGGCTCAGGGTGGACACGGCCGTCACTTGCCGGTAAGCTGGTCAAAACGAAGGCCAACACAACGTTGGCCGTTGATCAGTAAGGAGACCGGCATGCGTACGAAAGAGACTCATCTGAACCGGCGTCGTTTTCTGAAGACCGCGGCCCAGGCGGGGGCCGTGTTTGCGATGCCCTACGTGATTCCAGCATCCGTTTTAGGCCAAAATGGCGCGGTGGCTCCGAGCGAGCGAATCCGGCTGGGCGGCATCGGCATCGGCGGGCGAGGCGGCTATGTGCTCGGCTGCTTCCTGCACGAGCCGGACGTGCAATGCGTCGCCATCTGCGACGTAAAAACCGGTCGCCGCAAGGCCGTCAAGGAGATGGTCGACGCCCGTTACGGCAATCAGGACTGCGTCACATACACCGATCTGCGAGAGCTGTTGGCCCGCGACGACATCGACGCGGTGCTGATCGCGACAGGTCCGAACTGGCATGCGACCGCTTCGATTCTGGCGGCCAACGCCGGCAAAGACGTGTACTGCGAGAAACCCTGCACGAAGAATATCGCCCAAAGCCTGGCTCTGGCCGAGACCTTCCGGCGGACCGGGCGGGTGTTCCAGGCCGGCACGCAACGGCGCAGCCTGCCCAATTTCATGTACGCGATCGAGTTGGCCCGGACCGGCCGACTCGGCAAACTCCAGATGCTCCACGCCCATCCGATGGGCCTCAAGAGCGAGATGAGCGGCTGGCTGCCGGCGGAGCCCGAGCCGCCCAAGGAGGTTGTGGACTGGGACACCTACCTGGGTCCCGCAGCCTGGCGTCCCTTCAACGGCAGACTCCTGGACGGTTTCAACTTTGAGAAAGGCGGCGGAATGATGGGCGCCTTCGGCGCCGGCGGATGCCTCGAATGGGGCTCTCACTGCGTCGATTTGTGCCAGTGGGCGAACAGCGCCGACGACACGGCCCCGGTCGAGTATGAGCCGAAGGACGGCCAACTGCATGCCCGATACGCCAACGGCGTGAAGTTGGTGATGCGCAACGACGGGTGGCTGCCTCTGGGCTCCTGTCCCGTGCGGTTTGAAGGCGAGACGGGCTGGGTCGAGACCGCCGACGACGGCGAGCTGATGGCAAGTTCTCCCTCGCTGCTCGTCAACAAGGGCGTCAAGATCGGCGGCTATCCGGCTGATTTCCACGTGCGGGACTTCCTCGACTGCGTCAAGACGCGAGCCCAGACCCGGGCCAACGCCGACGTGGCCTGCAACTCGCATATCGCCTGCCATGCGGCCAATATCTCGCTGCTCTTGGGCCGCAAGGTGGTTTTCGATCCCGTGAAACGCGAATTCCCCGGTGATGAAGAAGCCAATCGCCTGCGTTCCGAGGCGTTGCGAGAGCCGTGGCGGCTGTGATGGGTCCAATCGTGAAAGTCGGTGAGCGTCCGTGCCTGTTCGTGTGCCGTGGACGCCCGTTACTATGAGGATGATTATGATGCGCAAGAATCGATATTTTGCATGGTGTGGTGCTCTCGTTGCGGCGGTGGCTTTCCTGACGGTTGTCGCCGGCGCCGCCGAGAGTCAGAGTGTTCCCAGCGACAAGGAACTCAAGCTGATCAGCGTACTCCAGTCCGACGCTCCGGCGGCGGAAAAGGCGATCACCTGCAAACGGCTGGCCGTCTACGGAACGCAGGAAGCGGTCCCGGCCATTGCGTCGCTGCTGACGGACGAGCATTTGTCCTCGTGGGCTCGGATCGCCCTGGAGGCGATTCCCGGTCCGGCCGCCGACGCGGCTCTTCGCGATGCGACGGGCAAGGTGCAGGGCAGACTCCTGGTGGGTGTGATCAATTCAATCGGGGTCCGTCGCGATGCTCAGGCGGTGAGCGGTCTGGCGGAGAAACTCAAGGGCGCCGATGCTGATGTCGCTTCTGCGGCGGCGGTCGCTCTGGGTTGCATCGGCGGCGACGAGGCCGCTGGGATCCTGCAGCCGGCGCTCGCTGATGCTTCCGCAGCGGTTCGTCCTGCGGTGGCCGAGGGTTGCGTTCGATGTGCGGAGAAATATCTCGCTCAAGGGAATTCCGCCCAGGCGAAGAAGCTCTATGACGCGGTCTGCACGGCCGATGTGCCCAAGCAGAGAATTCTCGACGCGACCCGCGGGGCGATTTTGGCCCGTGGATCCGCCGGCGTTCCGTTCCTCGTCGAGCAGTTGACGTCCGCCGACAAAGGGCGGGTCGGCATCGGATTGCGAACCGCCCGCGAGCTTCCGGGCGAGGATGTCACCAAGGCCCTTGCGGTTGCGATGGACAAACTGAAGCCCGAGCGCCAGCCGCTCTTGCTGCTGGCCGTGTCGGATCGCACAGACGCCGCGGTGTTGCCCGTGGTCGTCAAAGCGGTTCAGAGCGGTTCGAATGAGCTGCGAACGACGGCCGCCGGCGTACTGGTCCGGATCGGCGACGTTTCCTGCGTGCCCGTGCTGCTGGAAGCGGCGGTTCAAGAGGATGCCAAGCTGGCCCAAACAGCCAAGACCACGTTGGCGAAGCTGCCCGGCAAGGACGTGGAGAGCGATCTTCTGGCCCGGCTGCCGCAAGCGACGGGCAAAACTCGCAAGGTTTTGATCGAAGTGGCGGGATATCGGCAGCTCGAAGGGGCTCTGCCCGCGATCGTGCAGAGTCTCGAAGACTCCGACGCC
>CALMMH010000187.1 GCA_937868145.1 uncultured Phycisphaerales bacterium | reverse complement strand
TCCGGGTGGATGGACGGCGGCGACGTCTCGACCGGGACGGTCCGAGTGCTGACCGACAAGCTCTACGCTCGACGGATCGCGGAGATCGACCACCAGGGGTTCTACATCTACAACTTCCCGGGGGCGATGGATATGACCTCGCTGTTCCGGCCGCGCTGTCGGATCAGGAAGGGGATCGTCCGCGAATTTGCGTTCCCGGAGAACGCGTTCTTCGCCGCCGAGAACGAGGACCTGATCCTGTTCTCGGGCAAGGAGCCGAACCTGCGGTGGGTGGAGTACGGCGACTGCGTGTTCTCGCTGTGCCGGGAGTTCGGTGTGCGATCGATCTACTTCATCGGCAGCGTGGCGGGGCTCGTGCCGCACACGCGGGACCCGCAGTTCTTCTGCTCGGTGTCGGACGCCCAGATGAAGCCGCGGTTTGAGAGCTATGGGATCAAGTTCAGCGAGTACGAGGGGCCGGCCAGCATCGTGACGTACCTGACGACCCGAGCGAAGGAAGAGGGGGTGGAGATGGTCAGCATCGTGGCGACGGTGCCGGCGTATGTGCAGGGGAGCAATCCCAAGTGCGTGGCCGCGGTGGCCCGGCGGATCGCGGGCGTTCTCGGCATTCACCTGGATTTCGACGACCTTCAGGCGGCTGCCGACGAGTTCGAGCGACGCCTGACCGAGGCCGTCCAGGAACAGCCTGAGTTGGCCGAGAGCGTCACCAAACTCGAGCAGGACTACGACAACGAGATTTTCGGCGAAATGGGCGAGCTTCAGCATTGGCTCCACCAGAAGGGCATCAGGCTTGATTGATTTACTATTTACGATTTGCTATTTACGATTTGAGCGCCGCCGCAGGATGCGTCCTGCGAGTGTGCGGAGACTGCGCCTGGTGCCCGTCCAAATGGAAAATGGCAAATAGTAAATCGTAAATGCATGGAGGTTTTGGCTATGTCCAGTTCATGGTTCTGCAGGTTGGGACGCGTCGGCGTGTTGGCCGGCGCGCTGGTCGCGGGACTTTGCAGCACGGCGGTCTCGCAGCAGGTCGTCGGCCGCCCGGATGAAACGCCCCAGCAGCGGGACGCCCGCATGAAGTGGTGGCGCGAGGCCCGCTTCGGCATGTTCGTTCATTGGGGCGTCTATTCCGTGCCCGGCGGGATCTACAATGGCAAGGAGATCCCCGGCATCGGCGAGTGGATCATGAACCGCGCCAAGATCCCGGTCGTCGAGTACAAGGCATACGCCAAGCAGTTCAACCCCGTCCGGTACGACCCGGACGCCTGGGTGCGCCTGGCCAAAGAGGCCGGCATGAAGTACATCGTCATCACGTCCAAGCATCACGACGGCTTCGCGCTCTTCGACTCCAAGGTCACCGACTGGGACGTCGTCGACGCCACGCCCTACGGCAAGGACCTGCTCAAGCCTCTGGCCGAAGCCTGCGCCAAGCACGGCCTGGTCCTCGGCTTCTACTACTCGCAGGCCCAGGACTGGAACCATCCCGGCGGGGCCGCCGCCGGCGGACACTGGGACAAGGCCCAGGACGGCAGCATGGACGACTACATCCGCAACATCGCCGCACCGCAGGTCAAGGAGATCCTCTCCAACTACGGCAAGCTCGGCGTCCTCTGGTGGGACACGCCCGTCGACATGACCAGAGAGCGGGCCGACATGCTCCTGCCGCTGCTCCAGCTCCAGCCGCAGATCATCACCAACGACCGCCTCGGCGGCGGCTACGGCGGCGACCTCGGAACGCCCGAGCAGCACATCCCCGCCACCGGCACCCCCGGCCGCGACTGGGAAACCTGCATGACCATGAACGACACCTGGGGCTTCAAGAGCACCGACCACAAGTGGAAGTCCACCCAGACGCTGATTCGCAATCTCTGTGACATCGCCAGCAAAGGCGGCAACTACCTGTTGAACGTCGGTCCGACCCCGCTGGGGGAGATCCCCGAGCCGAGCGTCGAGCGGCTCAAAGAAGTCGGCAAGTGGATGAAGATCAATGGCGACTCGATCTACGCGACCACCGCCAGCCCGTTCTCCCGTCTGCCCTGGGGTCGCTGCACGAAGAAACTCACCAACAGCGGCGCGACGCTCTACCTGCACGTCTTTGACTGGCCCAAGGACGGCAAGCTGGTCGTCCCCGGCCTGCGGAACAAGGTCCAGAGCGCCCGGCTTCTGGCGACGGACAAGAAGCTCAAAGCCAAGTCCGGCGACGATGGCGTGACGATCGATGTGCCCGCCGAGCCGCTGGACCCGATCGCCACGGTGATCGTCCTGGAGGTCAAGGGCAAGCTCGACATCGAGAAGGTCCTGCCCGGCCAGGCCGCCGACGGCACAGTGACGCTGCCCGCGGATCTCGCGGACATCCACGGCCAAGCCCAGGTCGAAACCATCGACGGGCAGTCGAGCATCGGCTGGTGGACCAACGCCGGCGACTTCGTCTCCTGGTCGTTCAAGGTGAGCAAGCCCGGCCGTTTCGACGTGATGGCGACCGCCGCGACGCCCGCGCCCAGCAGCAAGTTCGAGATCGTGGTCGGCGATCAGAAGCTGGCCGCCGAGGTCGCGAGCACGGGCGGCTACCAGACGTTCAAGACGGTCACGCTCGGCACGCTCGATCTGAAGAAGGGCTCGACCGAACTGAGCGTCAAGCCCGTCCGCGACGGCTGGCAAGCGATCAACCTACGTTCGATCGTCCTGACGCCGGTGAAGTAGAAGACGCGTCGCGCGTGAAGCGTGAAACGTACGAGAGCCGGCGGCAGGAATCCCGCCGGCTCTCTTCTTTGATCCGTCGGTGAAAGGCCCTGGAGACGCCAT
>CALMMH010000186.1 GCA_937868145.1 uncultured Phycisphaerales bacterium | reverse complement strand
GATGATATGATCGCCGACGCGGAGTGTCAAAGGTAGTGAGCAGCCCCCACCAGCGTGGCGGCAGGACCGTAGTTGTCCGAGCATCGTGGGCCGGTCGCGTTCGCGGCGTGCGCACGTCGATCAATCGGCGAAGCCGGGCGATCCGCCGGGGTTCGTGCTGGAACGCCACGCGGCCATGTCGCCGAGAGCGTTGGGATCGACAGAAAACGGATCGGTCAGAGTGAGCGAGAAACCCTCGCCGTCGGTGGCGTCATACCAATCATCGCGGTAGCTGAAGTCATGAATCGTCCGGCCGACCGCGTCACAGAACGAGAGATGCTCGCCGGCGTTGTCCAGGCTGCCGCTGTATTGCCCCGCGATAGGCAGAGCCGGGCCGTAGCGAGCCTCAAACGCGGCGAGATCCTTGACCACCAGGCAGCACGCAGCCGGCTCCAGAACGAAACTCGGGAACACGATCTCGATCCCATCGGCGAACCGGCAGAGCCCCAGGTTGACCGCCTCGCTTCCCACGTTCATCAGCTCGACGTACTCGGCGTTCGGATCATCTGGATCGCCCGTGTCGGCCGGGTGGTACATGATCTCGCTGATCCGCACGCTCTCGGCGACCGAGCCGACGGCGAACACCGCGTCGTTCGAGGCGCTCCACCGGCCCGCCAGCAGTGAACGGGCGACGATCCGCGTGCTCTCGGTCAGCGGGATCGGCCCGGCGTACTGAAGGATCTTCGAAGGCGACGTCTCCTGTTCGCTCTCGATCACCGTCAGTTCCACGCTGATCAGGAAGTCCGAACTCGTCGCGGAGTTGTTCATCGCCTGGATCGCCAGCAGATTGTCGGCCCGTTGGAGAGTCGTTCGGATGTCGGCGATCTCGATGCTCTCGAAGTTCACCGCGTCCACGTCGTCGTGCGTGCTGTCGGCCGCTGAGTTCCAGGTCGGACTGCCCGTGACGTTCCGACGGGCGATCTCGACCCCGTTGAGATACGCGACGAAGCCGTCGTCATAGCGGACGTTAAGCGTTCCCTTCGTGACGTTCCGCAGATCGGCCGACATGGGAAACGGGATGCGGATATAACAACTCGTGTTGATACCGTACATCTGCGGCCCGACGTCGAGACTGAAGAAGCTCTCGTAGCCCGTGCTCTGCTCGAAGCCGACGCCGCCGGGGGCTCCGGATGCGAGCCTCCAGGCGGAATCGTTGAACGACCCGCTGCTCCGCCAGGCGTCGTCGACGGGCCCCGTGGGCACCAGCACTCGCTTGGACGCGCTCTCCGGCACCAGGACCGTGCCGGTCGTCGACGCGCCCGAGCCGGTGAGCAGCTTGGGGTCCGAGCCGTCGGTCGTGTAATAGATCGTCCCGGGGCCGCTCATCGTCAGCAGGAACCCGGACTCGACCTGGCCCCCCTGCCGGTTGAACGCCGGCGGCGCGGCAGCGAACTGCGACGCGATCCGGGTGTCCATCCACGCCAGACGGTCCCGGAGCCAGCCCTGCATCCAGACGATCTCCTCGCGGAAGGTGTCGGCGATGAACCAGTTGGGCCAGACGTACTGCCCGAGAATCGGCCAGCGATCGAAGTTCCGGGCCGCCGGCTCGTCGAGCAGCGTCGCGTAGTCCTCCACCATGCCGAGGAGCCGGTCCGTCGCGAACAGACCCCGCCGCAGAGCGAACCACCGATCCGCGTATTGCAGCGCGAATTGGGGGTCGTTGAAGAGCCGCCGCCAGTAGGGGTAGTCGCCGTCGCCGAGCTGGTCGAAGTACCATCCGCTGGGAAGCCAGCCGTTGAGATAGTCCGCGTTGCCGAGCGACAGGTTGTAGTCCCAGGCCGGTCCCATGACCAGCTTGCCGTTGCGGTCCTTGTGCATGTAGGTGCTCAGACGGAAACCGTCGATGTTCTTGGTCAGTTCGACGAGGATATGCGAATCGATGAAGGAGCCCACGTCGATGAACTTCGCGTAGCCGTTGACAGGGTCGGCGAACGATGCGCCGTATAGCGCCGCTTCGAACGAGTTGACGTAGTTGCGAATCCAGTCCCGCTGCGTCTGCGTCAGGTCGTACCCATTGGGGTCCTCGTAGATCAGGGTCTGCCCCCGGCTCGTGGAGAACGACACGTCGTCCCCATCGAACTTGTCTTTTTTGATGATGTATCCGCCGGTGATCTCGGGCTCGGCGTTGTCGCTCGGCTCCAGCTCAGCGATGTCCACCCGGTTGGGCGAGATCTTGATCTTCTCCATGAGGACGTAGACGCCCTCGTAATCGGCCATGCTCACGGTGGTGTTGTCCGTGTTGAGGAACAGCTCGATGTATCGCGTCCGCGGCGCGTATTGGCCCATCTCGTTCGACCACCGATAGCTCAGCACGTTCCGCATGAGCGACTTGTCCGTGTAGGGCCCGTACAGCACCCAGTCGGATTCAGCGGGCAGCCCGAAAATGGAGACGTCCTTGTCGTCGCCCTGCTCGTCCTGGGTCTCGAAGTGGTATTGATGCTGTGGGAAGCCCTCGGAACTCTTGCCTCGGACGTTGATGGCCCCCGCGCCGGCAAAATCGATCGGGCCGGCCATCAAGGCCCGCCCGTCTTCGCCCAGATCGATGAAACAACCGTGGGCCGGGACGGGCGTCCGCGAAACGGAGTTGCCCAGCGTGTCCACCACGGCGATCGCCAACGGTGAAGTGAAGGCCTGGACGTCGCGGCCGAGGAACACGTATCGCTGCTCGGTGACCTCGCTTTGCCGCCAGCCGTCCCGCCAGGCCATGGCCCGGATCGTCATGGTTCGATTGACGGTCACCGGAGAGACGTAAGTCAGACCGGTGGGATGCTCCCTGGCCACGCTGTACGGCTTGCTCCCATCCGTGGTGTAGTAGATCCTGGCGCCTTCGGTCGTCGTGGTCAGCGTAACGGTGATCGGCGCGGTGCATACCCGGCTGGCCACGTCGAATTGCGGCGGCGCCACGATGCCCTCGTAGACCATCTCGTTCGCTGCGCCGGGGGTGGGAACCATCAGCCGCAGATCCGAGCCGCCGTCGGGATAGCGGCCGTAGGAGACGTCCATAGCCAGAGGACCGTACGACAGGCTGTCGAGCAGTTCCACTCCGTCGGGGGCGAAAAGCCCGAGTTCTTCGCCCTCATCGCTGAGCCGAAAGCCCGCGTGCAGACCGGAATCGGAGAGGTCGCCGTCGGCCCAGATCAGGAGGTATCCGCCGGGAACGATCGTGGTGGCGGCCGCATTGCCGGCGGGGATTTGCCATTTTGTCGGCCGAGCCGGATCGTCCGTCAGGTAACATCCGCCCACATCCACCGCGAACCGGCCGTGGTTGTACAGCTCGATCCAGTCCTCGTATTGCCGCTGCGGATCGCGATTGATGCCGCCGTTGGAGGCCAGCACCTCGTTGATGACCACGGACATGGGAGGCTCGCGAACGACTTGAGCGGGACAGACGTCGCAGACACCAAGCAGCAGAACGATCAGCAGGAGCCGCAAACGTGCTGTTTCACTCATCATCAACCGACTCCCACTGTTCGACGCCCGTTCGAAACGAAATCACGCTCGCCGTGCATACGGAAACCACCCCGCACATCCGAGACGCCCCTATTGTACCCGATTTGCCGGGTCTCGATCAAGGACGAAAGAAGGTGCGCGCGGGTTGAGAACCCACCCTACATTGTCGCGATTTCCGTAGGGTGGGTTCTCAACCCACGCGTCACGTCTTGCCGCGTACCAACCGCCGATCATCTCCCGGGGGACGGCGTCGCGGCCTGCCAATTCGTCGGGTCGTTGCCGGAGGAGCCGGGGTCGGCGGAGATTCGCTGGAGCGCGTCGCCCTGCCCGTCGGGGCTCGCGGGCCATGGGGCCGTGTCGGCGTAGATCGCTTCGTCCACGATCACCCAGGCGACGGGCGAAGCGGGATTCTCACCTGGAAGCGATTTCTCCAGGGCCACCCGTTCCCCCGCGTTGGACAGGTTGCCCGTCCAGGGACCGACGATCCTCGTCGAGACGCTGACGAGATTGGCCTTGTAGGCGGTAGCGAAAGCGACAAGCCGCGAGGTCTCCACGGCGGGGTCAAAGCCCACGATCACCAGTCGGCCGCCCGCGGGAATCGATGTGCCCGAGGGGAAGCTGTGCTCCACGGCTCCGTCCAGCCGCCAGGCCGCCGCGTCGTCGCCCAGGCGGACTTGCTGATCCAGAGGGTTGGGCAACTCG
>CALMMH010000185.1 GCA_937868145.1 uncultured Phycisphaerales bacterium | reverse complement strand
CGGTACGTGCAACACCTGGACCTCAACCGCGACGGCCGGCTCGACATCGTCATCGCGGCCTTCAGCCAGACGCTCTGGTACCTGCCAGGCCCCGAGGACCCGAAGAAGGGCCCCTGGCGATTCTACAAGATCGCGGAAAACGCCCAAACTCAGGGCGGCGCGGCCATCGGCGACCTCGACGGCGACAGAGACCTGGACATCGTCTGGGGACACTTCTGGTACGAGAACCCGGGCAGCCCGTCGGTGATCCCATGGCGACGTCACATCATCGATCCCGATTGGCCGAACGAATGCAGAGTCGCTCTCGGCGATCTGGACAAGGACGGACGGCTGGACGTCGTTCTCACAGGGCAGGCAAGCTCTCACGGCCTGGCCTGGTACGCCAATCCCGTGCGAGATTTCCGACGGCCATGGAGAAAATACGTGATTCTCAACGGCTGGCAGAGTCTGCACTCATGCCAACTCGCCGACTTTGACGGCGATGGCGACCTCGACGTCTTCACTGCGGAGATGCGAGGCTGCGGCCAGCAGCGAGTGGCGATCGTCGAGAACGTGGATATCCATCTGAACCAGTGGCAGCCGCACGTCCTGTCCACCGCCGGCTCGCACAACGCCGTGGTGGGCGACCTCAACAACGACGGAGCCCCCGACATCGCCGGCAAGAATCTCGAAGGCGACATCCGCCCGCGAATCTGGCTGAACCCAGGTCACTGATCCAATTTCGTCGGGTCCAGGATCACGTGCTTGATGCTCTTGCGGTGGTAGGTGTAGGTGATGTGGATCCGGCCGTCTGAGGCTTGGATCACCGCGGGGTACGAATACTCGCCCGGCCGGTCTTCGAGCGTCGCCTTGACGTCCCATTGCTTGCCGTCCTTGGAGACCGCCACGTTCAACGGGCTGCGGCCTTTCTTGGTGTTGTTGAAGACCAGCAGTTGCCGGCCGTCTTTGAGCGTGACGGCGTCGATTCCCGAGTTCGGGTTAAGCAGGGTCGTTTCCGCCAGCGGACTCCAGGTCCGGCCGCCATCCTGCGACCAACTCTCGGCGATATAGCCGGTACCGTGGGTGCGACAGAGCATCTGGAGTCGATGATCCGCATAGGTCAGAATCGTGGGCTGGATCACGCCCATTTTCTCCGGATCGCTCAGCGGGCCGACCACCTCCCAATTCTCCAGATCGTTCGTAATCTCGACATGGACTCGCCAACCTGCGTGCTCGCTGCTCGACGGGCACAAGATCTGCCCGTCCTCAAGCTGGATCGCCTTGTTCTTGATCGGACCCATTACGTGTCCCGGCAGTCGGCGGCGATCTGTCCAGGTCGCGCCATTGTCTTGCGAAATCAACTTCTCGCCCCACCACTGGTCCGGCCTGGGACCGACCTTGAAGAACAGAACCAGCGGCCCTTCACGCGGTTGAAACAGAACCGGATTCCAGCACGGAAAACGCCTCTGGGGCGACATGACGCCGTCGGCCACCTCCACCGGCCGCGACCATGCGTCGTTCTCCCAGCGGGAGACCCAGATCCCCACATCGTCCTCGCCTTCATCCTTGCCGGCAAACCACGCGGCGAGGATCTGTCCATCGCGGGTTTCCACGATCGTCGACGCATGGCAGCCCGGCGTAGGCGGATTCTCCAGCGGGAAGATCAACTTCGCCTGCACGATCGCCCCCTGCGACGTAGCAGCACTCTCCGCCATAGCAGCGACGCTTCCCCAAAGAATAGACGCGGTCAGAATCAAGAACGCTCTCTGTTGTCTCATGCGTGCACCTCCATCCTGCGATCTTGCAGGCCGCACGTCAATGTAGCCATTTGGGGTTCGGCCGTAAAGGATATACCGGTCTGATTGGGTCCATTCCAGCCTGAGGTGCACTTGTGCGAAAAGCCCTTTTCCGGTATCCTGGACCCAGTGAACAACAACAAACACCAACAGATCAATCAGCATGTGCCGCTAACCCCTGGAGGAGTCGCGCCAAGTTCGGCGTGTGGGTCCATTTTTGATATCCGGCGGTACGCCATCCATGATGGGCCGGGAATTCGGACGGCGGTGTTCTTCAAGGGCTGCCCGTTGCGATGCCGGTGGTGCCACAACCCGGAGAGCTGGAAGCTTTCGCCCGAGTTGGGACTGCGGCGAAGCCGATGCACTAAGTGCCGACGCTGCATGGAGATATGCGAACAGCGGGCCATCACGTTCACCGAGATCGGCCCCGTGGCCGACCCGACCAGGTGCACCCTGTGCGGCAAATGCGTCGCGGCTTGTCCGAACAACGCCTGGGAAATCATCGGCCGAAAGGCCTCCGTCGCCGAGGTGATGGCGGAGATTCGAAAAGACGTCGTGTTCTACGACCAATCCGGCGGCGGCGCGACCTTTTCCGGCGGGGAGCCTTTGATGCAGGCGGAGTTTCTGCTGGCCCTGCTGGAGGTCTGTCGAGCGGAGGAGATCCACACCGCCGTCGACACCACATGCTACGCCCAACCGGAGGTCCTGCGACGCGTGGCCGAGGCAGCGAATCTGTTCCTCTGTGACATAAAGCACATGAACAGCGAACTGCACGAGCAGTACACCGGTATACCGAACGACAGAGTGCTGGAGAACATTCGAATGCTCGCCGAGGCCGGTAAGAGGATCTTTGTTCGAGTGCCGATCATCCCCGGCTTCAACAGCGACAGGACGAACATCGAGCAGACCGCTCAGTTCATACAGTCGCTAAGAACGGTTCGCAGAGTCGATATCCTGCCCTACAATCGCGGCGGCCTCGAGAAGGCGCCCCGTTTGATGGGACAGGTTGATTTGATGGAGGCCCAGGCCCCGGATGATGGTACAATGGCGGGAATCGCCGACATCTTCCAGAGCCACGGATTTCAGGTCAAAATAGGTGGGTGAGCCGAGCCTCACCGATTCGCTTGAGTGGGAGTCAACAGCAGATATGATGAGCGAACGAGTCGCCAGATTGCGACAGCAGAGCGTTGAGACCAAGCCGTATATCTCCGCCGAGCGGGCGGAGCTGATGACCGATTTCTATCAGGGCGACGTCCCCATGCGAGAGTCGGTGCCGGTCGGTCGGGCGTTGGCGTTCAAGCACCTGATGGAGAACAAGACCATCTGCATCAACGATGGCGAGCTGATCGTCGGCGAGAAAGGCCCCGCTCCCAAGGCGACTCCGACCTATCCGGAACTGTGCTGTCACAGCAGCCAGGACTTGCAGATCCTCAACGATCGCGAGAAGACCGCGTTCGCCGTATCGGAGGACGTTCGGCGGGTGTACCGCCAGAAGATCATCCCCTTCTGGTCGGGCAAGACCATGCGGGAGAAAATGTTCCGGGCCATGGACGACACATGGCTGAACGCCTATGAGGCCGGCATGTTCACCGAGTTCATGGAGCAGCGGTCGCCCGGTCATACCGTTTGCGACAACAAGATCTATCGCAAGGGGATGCTCGACTTCAAAGCGGATATTCAACGAAGCCTGGACAAGCTCGATTACCTGAACGACCCACAGGCATACGCCAAGCAGGAAGAACTGAAAGCCATGCTCATCTGTGCCGACGCCGTGATTCGATTCGCCGAGCGTCACGCGGAGAAGGCCCGGGAACTGGCGACAAACGAACCCAATCCGCAGCGAAAGGCCGAACTCAAGCAGATCGCTGAAGTTTGCTCCCACGTCCCGGCTCACGCCCCTCGGAACTTCTGGGAAGCCCTGCAGGCCTACTGGTTCGTGCACCTGGGCGTCACGACCGAGATGAATCCCTGGGACTCCTTCTGTCCCGGCCGGCTCGATCAGCACCTGTACCCGTTCTACAAGAAGGGCGTGGATGAGGGCACGCTCACCCGCGAGCAGGCGGAGGAGTTGCTCCAGTGCTTCTGGGTCAAATTCAACAATCAGCCGGCCCCGCCGAAGGTGGGAGTCACCGCGGCCGAGAGCGGCACGTACACCGATTTCGCCCAGATCAACAGCGGCGGCATGAAGGAAGACGGCTCCGACGGCGTCAACGACGTGACCTTCCTGGTCCTGGATGTGATCGAACAGATGCGGCTCGTGCAGCCGAGCTCGTCGATCCAGGTCAGCAAGAAGAACCCGGACCGATTCATCAAACGGGCGGGCAAAATCATCCGCACGGGTTTCGGCCAGCCCTCGGTCTTCAACTGCGACCTGATCGCCCAGGAACTGATCCGCATGGGCAAATCCGTCGCCGACGCCCGCAACGGCGGCTCCAGCGGCTGCGTCGAGGTCGGCGCGTTCGGCAAAGAGGCCTACATCCTCACCGGGTATTTCAATATCCCCAAGGTCCTGGAACTGACCCTCAACAACGGCGTGGACCCGCGAACCGGCAAACAGATCGGCCTGGCGACCGGCGACCCCGAGCAGTTCGGCTCGTTCGAGCAGCTCTTCGAGGCCTTCCGCCGGCAGGTGAACCACCTGATCGACGTCAAGATGCGAGGCAACAACGTCATCGAGCGACTGTACGCGGCGTACATGCCCGCCCCGTTCCTCTCGATTCTGATCGACGACTGCATTGCGAAAGGCCAGGATTACCACGACGGCGGCCCCCGCTATACGACCAATTATATTCAAGGCGTGGGCATCGGCACGATCACGGACGCCTTGGCCGCAATCAAGT
>CALMMH010000184.1 GCA_937868145.1 uncultured Phycisphaerales bacterium | reverse complement strand
CGGCGGGTTCATAAGCAGTTTCACCCCAGACCGTGATGAGGGTTTGGGGTGTCCGTGGGTTTGTTGCCTGCCGTCTCAGGTTAAAAAACGCAAATCTCAGGGCTGAAAACTGGAAACGTCGTTGACTTTCATGAATTCTGGGGGTAGTTATGAGAGTGGTGAAACCGGCAGGGGAACTCGGTCTCGAGTCGTTGGCGTTGAACCCCGAGTGATAGGTGCAATCTTCCCTTCGACTTGTGATTCAGGACCAAGGGCTCCAAAGAGGGTTATCCGGATGAAAGCTCGGCGGCTTCATATCCTAATGCTATTGCTGATCGCAGCCTGCCTGCGAGCGGTTTGTGCTCAGGAAGCCGTGCCGGTGGCGGCGGAAGAAGCTGTCCCCATCTCCCAGATCGATGCCCAGTTGAGGCTCTACAAGACCGCTCTTCTGGAGAATCCTAACCCGAAGAATCGTGTCGATGCCGCCAGTCTGCTGTTGGTGAGCGAGAATCCCGAGGCCAGGAAGATCCTGCTGGACGTGCTTTCCCTGGCGGAGAATCCGGCCGCCAGGACCGCGGTGTGCGAAGTGCTGAGCCCGACGAGAACCTGGCAGACGCCCATTAAGAACAAAGAGGATTTCATCAAGCCGTTGATCGGGGTGATCGCATCCGAAGAAAAGGACTTCAACCTCGTCAAGCTTGCGGCCGAGGCCACGTTGGTGTTTGGCTATAGCCAGGTCCAGATGGAACTGGAGAAGGCGGTGGTGGACCCCGCTCTGTCGGCGGTCGCCCGAACCAACGTTATCTATGCGATGCGCCGGCATCCCGACAAGCAGGCGGTCATCAAGTTGTTCAGTCTCCTGGATAGCGGCGAACCGCAGATCGTCGATGCGGCCCGCACGGCGCTGGCTGCGGTAGGCGTCACGGTCAGTTCGGACTCCGCCGTTCGCCGGCAAACGCTCCTGGAACTCCAGCAGCGGGGCACGGAAGTGTTCCTGCGGGAGCGGGTGATCCGCCAGGAAACGCGGATGCGGGAAACGGAAGCCGAGCGGGAGAACGTCTGGAAGAAGTACCTGGCGGACAAAACGACTCTCTACAACCTCCAGGGCGCCGAGGACGCCAAGGTCAAATTTCTCGCCACGCACCTGGCGGAGCGGGAAACCAGGGTGAAACTCTGGGCCCTGGACCGGCTGGAGGAGCTCCGCGTAGGGACGAGCAAGGCGAAATTCTCGGCACTCGAGCCGGTGCTGAAAGACTTGATCTCCGATCCCAGTCGGGACGTGCGGCTCAGCACGGCCAAGCGGTTGGCCTCCCTCTGGGAATTGAATGTCGCCAAGCCCCTGCTGGACCAACTGAACGTCGAGCAGGATGAACAGGTGCGTCGGGAGATCCTGGTCGCCTTGCGGGAAGCCTGCTATACTTCTCTGGGCGATACGGCCTCGGGTCCGAGAATCCCTGACGAGATTCGAGCGGGAACGCTGACATGGGGCGTTCGATTTCTCAATGAGGCTGATGCGGAGAAGGCCCGCGTCGGGGCCGATGTGATCGGCAAACTGCTCGAACCCAATGGCATGAAGCCTGAGGACGTCAACAACTATCTGGGAACGCTCGCTCAGCGATATGCCCGGATGAATCCGGCCAACGATGTTGCACTGCGGGGATATCTGCTCAGCGCGATGAGCGGTCTGTGTTCCTCTCGCAGTGCCTGCCGCGAGCCGGCTGCCAAACTGTTCGGAACCCTCTTCGACCAGGCGATTGCGGACAAGACGGAGTCTGTCCGGCTGATCGCCATGGATGGAGTCATCAACGCAAACGCCGATAAGATCCTTGCTTTGCGGAAGTTACGAAAAGATCTTGCCGCTGATGCGAGTGTAAAGATACGGCTCAAGCTGATCGATTTGGCCGGGGATGGGGGAGAACAACAAGAATTGGACTGGCTGGTGGGGAAACTCGGCGTCGCGGACGAAAGCGAGCCGGCCTGGACTGCGATGCTCGATATCTTCCAGCGGGCGCCCGCCGCTCTTATGGTGGACTGGGTTGCGAAGATCCAGTCGCCGGAAGTGGCGGCGAAGCTGACGCCGGAGAAGCAGATTCCGTTCTTTGCCATCGTGAGACAGAAGGCGCAGAGCGAAAGCAAGCAGGATTTGCTCAAAGAGGCCCAAGTGAATCTGGCGAACCTGTACATCGCCACGAAGAGTTTTAAGGAAGCCTCGGATTCCCTCAGGAGTCTGATCGCCACCGAACCTGCAGGGCAGGAACTCGCCCGCTTCCAGGGTCAACTGCTTGGGGTCTATCTCGAACTCGGCAATGCTGAGGCTACTCGCAGTATCATCGCTAACTACTTATCAGGAAAAGACTTCGACCTCAGTCCCGAGGGCGATGTCGCCCAATGTATCGAGGCGTATCTCGGCCATCCGACAGCGATAAACCCCGGGGAGTTGCTGGAATCGCTTCAGCAGGTCCAGGTGGCGGACCCGCAGGTCAGGCAAATGTGGCAGGCCCTGCTGAGTCGGTGGGCGGAGCGATACGCCCAGGCGAGAAAAAACGGCGGTGGAGAGAGTACGAGCAATTAGTGTTTGCTTTGTTGTTCGTATCAGGGTACAATCCCCCAACTGACGACAGCCCTAGAAAATAGTATGCGGCGGGGGCTGTGGTGCGACGAACGCATCGGCGGGTGATTTTTTTACTCAGTTTTTTGATTTTTCCCGTTGCATCCTCGGGCCGCTTGCCTTATATTCATCGATTTATAGTTCATAATTACGCAGTTTCATTGGAAAACCTTGCCGCAGGTGCGGGCAAAAGCGACGAAATCGGACGCTTGGCTCGCGTTTGAGGACAAGGACTTCTTGTCTCTGCGAGTTGTGATTTCGGGCCTAAAAATAGGTTCGCTTGATGGAATGCTGCTGTAGCTCAGTCGGTAGAGCGCGTCCTTGGTAAGGACGAGGTCCTGGGTTCAAATCCCAGCAGCGGCTGCTTGTATGAACGCCGGGATGTGACGGCCGCGCAGGGCGGGCAGCACCCCCGGTTCAAGTATTTTTTTAGAGAACGAAACGGACAGGCACATAGCTGCTCAACTGCACATTTGGAGGTTTATCTAAGATGGCCAAAGCAGTATTTGAACGGACTAAACCGCACGTAAACGTGGGTACGATCGGACACGTGGACCACGGCAAGACAACTTTGACGGCTGCCATGACCAAGGTAATGGATCTGAACGGCCTGTCGAAGTTCAAG
Organism: uncultured Phycisphaerales bacterium; assembly: GCA_937868145.1. GTDB lineage: Bacteria > Planctomycetota > Phycisphaerae > Sedimentisphaerales > Anaerobacaceae > PLanc-01. The sequence goes on along the minus strand of CALMMH010000184.1, from coordinate 2,848 downwards.
TCGTATGACGACATCGCCAAGGCCTCGGAGTCTCAGGGCCGCCGCGACCCGACAAAGATTCTGACGATTGCCACCGCGCACGTCGAGTACGAGACCGCGAATCGTCACTACGCCCACATTGACTGCCCGGGCCATGCCGACTACGTGAAGAACATGATCACCGGCGCCGCCCAGATGGATGGCGCCATCCTGGTGGTCAGCGCTTATGACGGCCCGATGCCCCAGACTCGCGAGCACATCCTTCTGGCCCGCCAGGTGAACGTGCCGAAGATCGTGGTCTTCCTGAACAAAGTGGACCTCGTCGACGACCCGGAATTGCTGGATCTGGTCGAGCTGGAGATTCGCGAGCTGCTGAACAAGTACAAGTTCAACGGCGACGACGCCCCGGTTATTCGTGGCAGCGCCGTGGCGGCAATGAACGCGACGTCGAAGGACGATCCGGCTTGTGCCCCGATTGTCGAGTTGCTCAAGGCGATGGATGCGTATATCCCCATGCCCAAACGCGAGGTGGATCTGCCGTTCATCATGCCCGTGGAAGACGTGTTCAGCATCAAGGGACGCGGCACCGTCGGCACCGGCAGAATCGAGCGTGGCAAGGTTCACGTCGGCGACGAAGTCGCGATCATCGGGCTTTCGCCGGACATCCGCAAGAGCGTTGTGACCGGCGTCGAGATGTTCAATAAGACCCTGGACGAAGGCCAGGCCGGCGACAACGTCGGACTGTTGCTGCGAGGCATCGAGAAGAAAGATCTCGAACGCGGGCAGGTCATCGCCAAACCGGGCAGCATCACGCCGCACACGAAGTTCTATGCCCAGGTGTACGTGCTGACGAAGGAAGAAGGCGGGCGACACACCCCGTTCTTCCCGAAGTACAAGCCGCAGTTCTACTTCCGGACCACCGACGTGACCGGCGGCGTCCTGGCTCTGATGAGCGAAGACGGCAAGCCGGCCGAAATGTGCATGCCCGGCGACAACATCAAGGTTGAGGTCGAGATCATTTCGCCCATCGCCATGGACGAAGGTCTCCGGTTCGCCATCCGCGAAGGTGGACGCACCGTCGGCGCCGGCGTCGTGACGAAGGTGATTGCGTAAGGCACGGCCGCGTTGGCAGAAACGCCGCGAAGTGGCGGCACAAGGATATGAACCGGCGCTCATGAGAGGGTGATTCGGTCCCGGACTCGTGGTGATCGCCTGGTTGGGAAGTGTTATGGCCAAGAAAAGCAAGAGAGAATACGTCTGGCTCGAGTGCAGCGAATGCAACCAGAGAAACTACAGGACGGAAGTCAGCGTGGCCGAAGGCGCGCCGAAGCTGGAACTGAAAAAGTTCTGTAAGACCGAGCGAAAGCGTACGGTTCACAAGCTCAGACGCAAATAGGACTGAGGACATTTCGGTTTCCCGTTGGGAAGCCGGGGCGATACGCCAGTAGCTCAACTTGGTAGAGCATTGGTCTCCAAAACCAAAGGTTGGGGGTTCGATTCCCTCCTGGCGTGATGGCGGCGTCGATGCGACGTCGTTGCAGAAGTGCTGATTGCAATAGGATTTCAGCCATGCTGACAAAGATATATAAGCCCGGACAAGGCAAGTACACAAGACTCGGCAGCGGCGCCGCGGGAATCGCGATCGTCGGGTGGGGTTGTTGGCGTCTTTATGAAGTGCTCTCGGGCACCGACTGGAACCTCTGGATCACGACGCTGGTGCCGGTGGTGATCGGGGTTGCCTTGGGCGCGGGCATCTACTGGCTGATGAACAAGGCCGCGGTGGCGGATTTCATGATCGCAGCGGAAGGGGAGCTCAAGAAAGTGAACTGGTCGAGCAGGAAGGAGGTCGCGGTTTCGACGCTCATCGTGATCGTAGTTGTGTTTGCGATGGGTATCCTGCTGGGTGCGACCGACTTGCTCTTCTCATTCATTTTCCGCTATTTGATTGGATAATTTGCCGGTAGACTTGGCAAGCGTGATTCGGTTTCCGGAAAGGGATGACTGGACCGAGTCGAAGGTGGGTGGGCAAGTGCCCATCGTGTTCGGATTGGTCCATAAACGAATGTGAAGACGAAAAAATGCACTGGTACGTCCTAAGAGTTGCGGCCAACAAAGAGAATCAGGTCAAGGAAGCGCTGGATCGCAAGACCCAGCAAGAGGGCTTGACGGATATCATCGGCCGGATCGAGGTGCCCACGGAGCAGATCAAGCGGATCCGCGCCGGCAAGCAGACCGTCCACAAACGCAAACTCTATCCCGGCTACGTCTTCATGGAGATGGAGACGACCGAGGACGGACGCGTGCCGGAGCGGGCCTGGTTCATGATCAAGGGCACCGGCGGCGTGGGCGATTTCATCGGAACCGAGGGGATGCCGACGCCGATGCGAGATACGGACGTCGCCAAGATGCTCCTGGAGGCCGAGAAACCGGAAGAGGCGCCGAGCATCAAGGTCGAGTTCCAGAAGGGCGACCATATCAAGATCCGGGAAGGGGCGTTCGAGAACTTCGAGGGGGTAGTGGATTCGATCGATTCCGAGCGGGGCATCGTCAAGGTCATCGTGACGATCTTCGGGCGCAGCACTCCGCTGGACATCGAGTATTGGCAGATCGAGAAAGTGTGACGCACGGAAGCGGGCGTTGTCCACGGGCTGCATGTCGTCCGCATGATGCGGACGTGAGTTGAAAACGAATTGACAAACGCGGACCGTCAGAAGAATTGGTGTGCGATAAGGGTATAAGATGGCAAAGGAAATCACGAAACAAATCAAGTTACAGGCTCCCGGCGGACAGGCAACGCCGGCGCCGCCGATTGGCCCAGGTAATTGAACTCCAGGTACCCCATCGGATCGGTTAGTTTTATTGACTGACC
>CALMMH010000183.1 GCA_937868145.1 uncultured Phycisphaerales bacterium | reverse complement strand
GCCGCCGTAAGAGATGCCTGCAACATCGAGGGTTGTGACATCCTTGGTGTCCGCGAGCCACTGCTCCCAGCGAAGCAAGTCTTCGATGTGAGTCCCGACCAGGGTCTTGCCGTAGAGGAATGCGTCAGTGACCAGCGAGAACTGCGGGCCGCGATCCCAGCTCCAGTAGTCCAGGCAGTAGTTCTCCCGCTGTCGCGCGACATCGCCCAGCACGCCGAAGCCGCGAAGAGCAGGGCACAGCACCGTGCAGCCGGCCCGAGCGAGATTCAACGCGAACATGTGGTGATAGTCGTCCCCCGATCCGACACAGGGTTCGACTTGGCCGTGACCGTGGATCGCCATCACCGCTTTCTGAGAGCCGCCGGGCGGCGAAAGGAAATAGGCCGGGATCGAGAGCGAATCGTCCACCTGCATCACCCAAGCTTCGATCGTCACATCGCCGCAAGCAGTCGAACGCAGCAGGCGGGCCTTGCACGGAGCCGGCGGAGAAAAGCCCAGCAGCTCGGCCAGCTTGGCTTTGCACTCGCGGCGCCACGCCTCGGGCGAACCGCGGCGTTTGGCGAAAGACAAGCAGCGCTCGGCGCCTTGCTGACGGAACTTCAGCGTCAACTCGTCCTCGCGAATGAAGAATTGCGGGTCGATGGTCGGAGCGTCAGCCTTGTCAGCGACATGGGCCTGGGCGCCCGTCGTCATTGCGGCGACGCCGAGACCCATCATTTTCAGGAAATCGCGACGCGTGTTGATCTGCGATGCCATCGGGCTTCTCCCATACGCGATGAGGCGGTGGGGCGAGCCCCACCCTACATGTAGACCGCGGTCGCGCTCATACCGTTGCGGCGTTCAACTCCACTGCTGAGACGGAGGCGGCCGGGAAGGTCCACGTTCCATCCAGCGGCAGGTCCTTGCGGACCGGTTTGATCTCGCGAGCCTGCGTCTCGATGACTTCGAATTCGGGATCCGCGGCCAGTTCGAAAACCTGGCCCGATCGGACGCTCATGCCCTCGATCGCCAGCTTGGCCGTGACGGGCCGGTCCCGGTTCGTGTTCACCACGTGCAGGTAGATCCGCTCGCCCGTTCGACTGGCCGTCACGTCGAGGCCGTCGGGGTTCCCGGTCACACCGATCGCCTGCTCGCCCTTGTGGTGGCGGTAGAGAGCCATGACCAGCGCCACCGGCATCATGTACGACTCACCGCCGGGGACCGGGATCATGACTGCGTTGACCTGCCAGCGTGTGCCGCAGAAGTCGGCCAGCGTGGCGATCTTGAGCTTGTCACCGTGGCGTTCGTGGACGTTCAGGAGCCTCGCGTTGGCGACGCCGGCCGCCCAGGTCGAGAGCACGTCGCAACGATTCCGGCCGGGCAGAGCGAAGTGGCACTCCGTCATCGCCAGCGGCATGTCGTACTTGTCGACCTGCTCGCGGACGTGCCGGATGCGGGCGTCGTGGAACTGGGCCGCGTTCATCAGGCGATCCCACGTGTGGGCCGGGTCCTTGCGATACTCGATGCCCCGCAGAGGAGAGTTCGGGACGTCGTGGTCGGGGTTGAACATGTGGTGGAACGCAATGTACTGGAGGTGCTCGCCGGCCATCTCGATCATGCGAGGGGCCCAGCCGCTATCGCCCCAGCCGATGAGTTGGATGCTCGGATCTTCAGCCCGCATGGCGATGGCAAAGGCAATGGTTCGCTTTGCCGCGGTCTCGCAGTCGAAACCATCGGGGTCGTACGAGGTTTCGTTGCCGAGTTGCCAGAACCGCACATTGTAGGGTTCGGCCCGGCCGTGCTCGCGCCGCAGCTTGTCGTCGGGGCGGTTGCAATACCGGACCCATTCGGCCGCCTCCTCGGGTCCGGCCGTTCGCACGCTGCCCTGCGGGTCCCGCTGCCAGTACTTGCGGCCGTCGGACTCGAAGTTCACGCACCAGAACGGCTCGGCTCCAACCCGCCGGCAGAAATCGACGAACTCGTGCGTGCCGACCTCGTTGGTCTCCATGCCGCCCCAGAGCAGGTTCAGCATCGGCTTTCGCTTGTCCTGCGGCCCGACGCCTTCTTTCCAGCGATAGTATGAGCTGAAGCAGCCGCCCCAGCGAAGAAGCGGGGGAGCCAGTTCCTTCGTAATCTCGACCACATCCTCGCGCCAGCAGTCTCTGCCGGAGTCCCAGGCAGCAGCGACCGAGCTGTCCGTCGTGCCCAAAGGCTCCATAAACTGCATGTACAGATACGGCGAGAGAGCAAATCGCGGCTTGGGATCGACAATGATCGCCGGTCGGCTTTCGTCGGCAAACGTGGGGCCGACGACGCACTCCACAGCGCCGGCGCCAAGAACCTTCATGAATTCACGACGCGTCACTCTGTGTCTGTCTCTTTTCATTCGACTTCTCCGCGGAGGATCGCCAAGACAGAGCGGTGGGACAAACCTCACCCTACATTCCGGGTCACGCGAGCATCACAACTCCCAGCCCTTGCGGTATTCGGGGCGGCGCAGGAGCTTGTTGGCTTCCGGCGAATTCGTGAACTGCATGTTCGCGGTGTCCCAGTGCAGCTTCTTGTCGACCCGCAGGGCGATGTTGCCCAGGCTGATCGTCTCGGCGAACGGGTAGACGTTCTCGAAGCTGGCGTCGGAAGGCTGCCCGCCGCGGCAGGCTCGGATCCACTGATCGAGTTCGCCGATGGGCCTGGGCAGCGTCTCGGGCGGCTTGGTGAACGCGTCCATTTTCTTTTGCGGAATCAGACGCGGATTGTCGCCCATGAACCCGCCCAGGAGCTTGCCCTTGTCGCCGACGAAGAGCATGCCTTCTTCCGGCATGTCCTGGCCGTCTTCTTCGAGCTCAACGGGCTTCGGGGGCCTCATCCCGCCGTCATACCAGTGCACCGACACCGGCGGCATGCCCTCCCTCGCGGGGAATTCGAAATGGACCGTGCTCGCCTGCGGGAACGACACGGTGTTCACCTGCTTCTTCCACAGAAGGTCGACGATGGCCCAGTACTGGCTGGCCATGGCCTCGACGGTGGTCGGCGCGCCGAGCTTGAGAATCTTCCAGATTTGGAAGAAGCTGTAGTTGCCCATGTCGCCCAGCGCGCCGCTGCCGAAGTCGCGCCAGCCTCGGAAGACCGCATGCGTATAGGCGGGATGGTATGGCCGCTGCGGGACGGGACCCAGCCACAGGTCCCAGTCGAGGCCCTTGGGCACCGAGGGCTTGTCCTTCGGAAGCTCCGTCATTCCCTGCGGCCAGAAAGGACGCGTGGACCAGTTGTGAACCTCTCGCACGTCGCCGATCGCTCCGGCCTGGATCCATTCGGCGATCGTCGCGGTCGAGCCGATGCCGGCCGAGCAGAACATATGGGTCGCCAGGCCGGTCTTCCTGGCCGTGTCGCGGGAGAGCCTGGCCTCGTAGAGCACGTTGGCGAGCGTCTTGTGCTGGATCACGTGTTTGCCCTTGTTCATCGCGGCCATGGCGATCGTGCCGTGCAGGTGTTCCGGCGTCATGATGTACAGGGCGTCGACGTCCTTTTCTTTGTCGAGCAGCTCGCGGAAATCAATATAGGTGGAGCAGCCGTGATACTGGCCGCCGGGCGCGTTCATGCCGTAATAGGCTTCGATGATCTCCTGGCCCACCTTGCGTCCGCATCGGCAGCCTTCGACGCCCTGGTCCCAGTCGGGCTTCTTGAGGAACGCGCGGACCTTGTCGCGAATCTCGTTGAGGCCCCACCCGACGTAGTCGGCGCTGTCGGTGTTCGGGTCGCACACCGAGACGATCTTGAGCTCCTGCTTGGGCAGGGCCTCCATGAGCTGGCGGATGCCCTGCGTCCCGGCCCCGATATAGGCGACGTTGATCTTCTCGCTTGGGGGGACGGACTTGGAGCCGCCCAGGACGTGACTGGGCACGACGCTGAAGGTCAGGGCCGCGGTGGACGCGGCGGCGAGGAACTCGCGACGATCCAGAGTATTCGTTTGAGAAGGGACATCCGGCTTCATGGCTCATTCTCCTTGTTTTGCAGGCGTTGACAAACCCGGCTCGCAATGGACCGGTCCCAACAAGCTTACCTGTCCGGGAACATGCTGCAAAGAGGAAAATGAGAGCGGTTTGCGACGACGCCGCGAAACGCTTTCTTCCCTGTACGGACGACGCATGCGTCGCCCCTACGATTCACGTGGAGGGATACGACAGTCGGCCTGCGGCTCAGTACTTCGAGACGTTCATCTCGCCGGGGACGCCCGTCACCAGGTAGACGACGCTCTCGGAGATGTTGGTCGCCCGGTCGCCGATTCGCTCGATGTTGTGAGCGGCCCACATCAGGTAGGTGGCCCGGGTGACGAGCGATGGGTTCTCAATCATGCGGTTGATCAGGTCGTTGTAGGCCTGGTCGTGCAGGCGATCCACCTCGTCATCTTCCAGGCAGATCTGCTGAGCCTTCTCGGCGTCGCGGTTGACGAACGCTTCGAGGCTGCGGCGGAGCATGCTGATGGCCTTCTCGGCCATGGGAGGCAGGTAGACCAACGGCCTGACCAGCGGCTGGTCCCCATGCAACAGGACGATTTTGCCGATCCCCTCGGCATAGTCGCCGATCCGTTCGAGGTCACGAACGATGCTCAGCGTTGCGATGATCTCCCGCAGGTCGGAAGCCACCGGCTGCTGCAACGCGATCAAATCGACGCACTTGTCCTCCAAAGCCCATCGGAACTGGTTGACCTTGGCGTCGTTGTCGACGACCCGCTTGGCCATTTTGGCGTCCAGGTTGGCGAGCGCCTCGACAGACTGGTTGATCGCCTCGATCACCATCTCGCCCATGTGCAGGACGTCGCGTTCGAGTTCCTTGATTCGATTATGAAAACCTTCTCTGGCCATGAACTACTCCGGCATCTACCATCTACTCTTTACGATTGACTCTTTACGGCCGCGCCCGCGTCAAACGGCACAATCGAATCGTAAATCGCCAATCGTAAATAATCAATTATCCAAAGGCTCCACGAATATAATCTTCGGTCAATTTCTCCCTGGGGTTCGTGAAAATCTGCTGGGTTTGGCCGAACTCGACGAGCCGGCCGAGATACATCAGAGCCGTGTAGTCCGAGCAGCGGGCCGCCTGCTGCATATTATGGGTCACAATCACCAGAGCGTATTCCTCCCGAAGGACGCGGAGCAGCTCCTCGACGCGCAGCGTCGCGGAGGGATCCAGCGTCGAACAAGGCTCATCCAGCAGGATGATCTCGGGCCTGAGCATCAGCACGCGGGCGATGCACAGCCGCTGCTGCTGCTCGAGCGTCAGCGTCTGGGCGTTGCGGCTGAGCTTGTCCTTGAGCTCGTCCCAGAGCCCGACATGTTCCAGACTCTCCTGGATCGTCCGCATAATGTCGGCCTTCTTTCGCATCATATTGTGGATCCGAAGACCGAATTTGAGGTTGTTGTAGATCGACAGCGAAAAGACGTTGGGCCGCTGGAAGACCATTCCGACCTTGCGGCGCAGCGCGATCAGGTCGGTCTCGCGGTCGAGGATGTTCCGGCCGTCGATCATGATCCGCCCGCGGACGTCGATGTGCTCGATCAGGTCGTTCATCCGGTTGAAGCAGCGAAGGAGCGTGGACTTGCCGCAGCCGGAAGGGCCGATGATGGCCGTGACGTTCCGAGCCGGGATCTCGATGTTGACATCCGTCAGCGCGCGAAACGGGCCGTAGTACAGATTCAGATCGAGCGTTTTGACTTTGGCGTCGAGACTCATATCTATCCAAACCTGCCGGTAATATAGTCGTCCGTTCGTTTGTCCTTGGGTTTGGTGAAGAGCTGATCGGTCGGACCCAGCTCCACCAGTTCGCCCATCAGCTTGGTGAAGATGTCGTCGGCCTCGTCGACTTCCTTGATTCTCACCTGCAGGAGCGAGCGCACATTGACGTCGAGCGTCGTTTCCCAGAGCTGCTCGGGATTCATCTCGCCCAGGCCCTTGTAGCGCTGCAGCGTGATGCCCTTGCGGCCGGCGGCGGTGACGGCGTCGAACAGGCTGATGGGGCCGTGGATGGCGGTCTCGTCGCCCTTGCGGCGCAACAGGCCGGGGCGCGGATAAGTCTCCTGCAGG
>CALMMH010000182.1 GCA_937868145.1 uncultured Phycisphaerales bacterium | reverse complement strand
CTCCGACGCCGGAATCCGCACCGCGGCGATTCAGGCGATCGGCGTTCTCGGCGGAACTCAGCAAGTGGCCGATCTCGTGAAGCTCGCCCAGAAGACCAAGGAACGAGGCGACATCGAGAAGTCGCTCCAGGCCGTCGCCGGCCGCTCGGGCGCGGCTTGCGTGCCCCAGTTGCAGCCGCTGGTGCAGAGCAGCGACGTCAGCCTCCGCATGGTCGGACTGCATGCGATGGTGGTCGCGGGCGGGCCGGACGGCCTGGCCGCGGTGAAGGCCGGGGTTGACGACAAGGATGAAAGCGCCCAGGACGAGGCGGTTCGCACGCTGTCCACTTGGCCGAACAACTGGCCGCAGGACGCGGCGGCGGCTGAAGTGCTCCTGACGCTGGCGAAGACGGGCAAGAAGACGTCTCATCAGGTCCTGGGGCTTCGCGGCTATCTGCAGTACCTCCGAGGCAACCAGTCGCTCGGCGGCGCAGACAAGGTCGCGAAGATCAACGATCTGCTCGGCCTGATCCAGCGTGCTGAAGAGAAGCGGCAGGCCATCGCGGTCGTCGGCGGCGTCGAAACCTCTGGCGCTCTGGAAACGCTGACGAAATTCGCAGCCGATCCGGCTGTTGCGGAAGAAGCCTGCTCCGCCATCGTCAACCTCGCGGGCCGCAACCTGCAGGGCGTTTCCGCCGAGCAGCGGCGTTCGGCTCTCCAGACCGTCGTTGAGAAATCGACGAACGCACGCACCAAGGGAAAAGCCCAGGAGATGCTCAAGAGCCTGTAGGTCCGAAGGCCATTCCGGGTGGCGCGACGAGTTCATTGATCTGCTGACCAGCGGCGTCAAATGGCATTTGCCAAAGGAGGCTGAAGATGACTGCGCGTGAAGTTCGTCCGAACGTTCCTTTCCGAGGCGTTACTCGACGGGACCTTTTGACCGCCGGTTGCTTGGCGGCTTCTGTTGCGGGCGTCGGTTTGACGACCCGTCCGCTTTGGGGCCAACAAGCGGCCGGAGCGGGGGACGCCCCCGACATCGACCCCGGATACGTCGGGCCCCAATTCTTCGACAAGAAGGAAGAACAATCGCTGTTGGAGGTCCTGGAGTCCGGATCGCCGTTCCGCTACTGGGGGCCGGGCCATCCGGACAAGGTGTTTCGTTTCGAGGAAGAGTTCGCCAAGTACATGGGCACGAAATTCGCCCTGGGTGTGACCTCGGGCACCGCGGCCCTGGACTGCGCGATCGCGGGTCTCGATATCGGGCCGGGAGACGAAGTGATAATCCCTGCGTACACGTGGTGGTCCGACTACACGTGTGTGGTGCACGCCGGGGCGCTGCCGGTCTTTGCGGACATCGATCGTACGTTCAATCTCGATCCGAAGGACTTCGAACGCAGGGTCACGCCCCGCACGAAGGCAGTCATCGCGGTCCACCTGCTCGGCGGGCCCTGCGACATGGACCCCCTCCTCGAAATCGCTCGAAAGCATGGCATCGCGGTCCTGGAGGACTGCGCCCAGTGCGTCGGTGGTTCATATCGAGGGAAAAAGCTCGGTTCTCTTGGCCATGTGGGCATCTACAGCTTCCAGATCAACAAGATGATGACGTCCGGCGAGGGCGGCGCACTGGTGACGAGCGATCCGGTGATCTACGAGCGGGCGGTCCGCTTCCACGATATGGGAGCGATGCGCGGCGTGTTCGTCGAACGCACCGGCGCCGCTCAGCTCCCGACTTTTGCGGGCGAGAACTTCCGAATGAACGAATTCACCGGGGCTGTGCTGGGAGCGCAGTTGTCCAAACTCGATTCCATGGTCGCGCCAATGCGAAGCAGCGCCGGGAAGGTCTATGACGGCATCAAGGATCTGTCGGGCATCCGATTGCGGCATCGGCCCGATCCCAAAGGCGACATCGGCTACTGCGTTGGCTGGGAGATGAAGGACAAGGCCGCCCGCGACCGCTGCATCGAGGGACTGAGACAACGAAAGGTCCCGGCTTCGACGCTGACCGGCTCGGTCCTGTTGCCCATCGAGGAATCTGTTGTGAACAAGCGGGCTCGGCACGCTGATTGGCCGTCGTTCAGCAGCTCCGAGGGCAAGAAGATTCAATATGGCCCGGACTGTTGCCGCCAAACGCTGGACAACTTCGACCGATTCGTCCAGGTCCGGATCGGAGCCCGATACACCGAGCGGATCAACGAGTATCTCGTCGATGCGATCCGCCGGGTGTATCGTGATGTCGTGTGACCTGCAACAACCCTGAAACGACGAAAATTTTTCCAGTCCATCGCGGGCGGAGTTATGGAGTTGACGCTGCATCGGGGGCGGGTCGGGGATTCAATATCTATGACACAACGGAATTTTCTTCAGTGTGGAGCCCGGCTCTGTGCCGCACTCCTGACGTTTCTGGCAATCCCTGTTTTTTCCGCGGATGGTTCATCCGGCGACTGGAGTCATCCGGACAACTTGCCGGCGCCGCCATCGGGGGCTCTCGGGTTTCCGTCTCGTGTCGCCGATCTGGACGTGCTGCCCGGTTTTCAGACTCCGCCGGACGGGTATGGCGAAGTGCCGTTCTGGTGGTGGACGGGCGACCCGCTCGACAAGGACCGCCTGCTCTGGCAGATCGAGGAACTGCACAAGAAGGGCATCCCCGGCATGCAGATCAACTACGCCCACAAAGACACCGGAAGCTGGCCGACCTATCCGGCCGAGCCGGAGATCTTTTCCGAAGACTGGTGGGGCGTATGGAATTGGATCGTCGGCGAATGTCGCAAACGCAACATGGGGATCGGCCTGAGCGGGTACACGCTGGATTGGCCGGGTAAAAAAGACAATCTCTTTGGCCGACTTCTGTACAGCGATGCGGAACTCAACGGGTTTGAGTTGGCCGTGGCTCAGAAGATTCGTGTCGATGCGGGACAGGCTGCGAAGATCGATGTCCCGTCCGACGTGGTTGCGGTGCGTGCTCACCGACTCAACGGCGATGCGGTCCAATCCGACGGTCTCGACCTCATGAGCCATGTGAAGGATGGACAACTGCAGTGGACCCCCGAGCGGGACTCCTGGCAGGTGTATGTCTTCTGTGCTCGGGTCAAATCCATGACGCTCAACCCGTTGCATCCGCAGGCGGGGCAGAAAGTCGTCGAGCGATTCTTCCAGCCCTGCGAGGATCACGCGCCGGGCAGCTCTTCCGTGGGGCTCAACTACTTCTTCCAGGATGAGCTGCAGTTCGGCGTCGATGGGCGGATCTGGACTCCCGGCTTCGAAAAGGAGTTTCGCGATCGCAAAGGCTATGATCTGCTGCCGGCGATGGTGGCGCTCTTTGACGACATTGGACCGGTCACGCCCAAAGTCCGCATGGATTACGAGGACGTCAAGGTCCAACTCATGGAGGAGCGGTACTTCAAACCGATCTTCGATTGGCATTGGAATCGCGGCCTGATCTACGGCTGCGATCCCGGCAGTCGCGGCTTGAACCCTTCAGAATTCGGCGATTATTTCCGCTGTGTGCGATGGTACACCTCGCCGGGCCACGACACGCCGGGCGGTCAGGCCGATCTGATAAAAGGCAAAGTATCGAGTTCGATTTCACATCTGTACCAGCGTCCCCGCGTGTGGCTGGAAGGCTATCACAGCCTCGGCTGGGGCGCGACGCCGGCGACCCTGATGAAGGCGACCTGTGAAAATTATCTCTATGGGTGCACGCTGCTGAACCTGCACGGCCTGTACTACACGACCCACGGCAGCTTCTGGGAGTGGGCGCCGCCGTGCTATCACTTCCGCATGCCGTACTGGGACCATATGGGCGTGTTCCTGAAGTATTTCGAGCGACTGTCGTATCTGCTCAGCCAGGGCGTGCACTGCTGCGACGTCGCTGTGATGTACCCGGTCGCTCCATTCCAGGCGGGCATGGGCGGCCCGGAGGCGACGAACACAGCCTTTGACACAGGCCGGCGTCTGATGGCCGCCGGAATCGATTGGGATTTCATGGACTTTCAATCGCTGGCGCGGGCCCAGGTCCGCGACGGTCGGCTCCAGGTCTCCGGCGAGGCCTATCGCGTGTTGATCCTTCCGGCGATGCAGGCGGCCCGATGGTCCACCCTGCAAAAGGCCCGGGAATTCCGCCGTGGCGGCGGCATTGTGATCGCAGTCGGAGCTTTGCCCCGAGCCAGCGATCGCGCGGGCCGCGATGATTCGGAGTTAGATACCCTTGTGAAAGAGCTGTTTGCCGCGTCTGGCGCCGGCGCCGGCTTGACTGTCGGCAAGCCGGAGGAGACGCCGGCGCAGATTGAGCGGCTCATCGGCCGGGATGTGCAGTCCACGCCGCCGGTGAGGTCGTTGCATCGTAAGGTGGGCGACCGCGATGTGTACCTGGTGATGGGGGCGGCCAAGGGTTCCGAGTGCGTCTTCAGGGCCCAAGGGCGTCCGGAATTGTGGGACCCGTGGACCGGCCGCACTCGTCCGGCGCAGGTTGTGTCGCAGACTGTGGAAGGGACGAGAATCCGCATGCCTCTGGAGGAATATGAGGCTCAGGTGGTTGTCTTCAGTCCCGGCGTCGCGAAGGTCGAGGCCATTGCCGCTGACGAGTCCTCCGCTCCGATCGAGTCCATCTCGTTGGACGGTCCCTGGGAATTCGAGCTCAAGCCGACGCTCGACAATCGCTGGGGCGATTTCCGGCTTCCTATTGACCAGAATAGGATCGGCCCGGAGGCGAGGATCTTCCGCTACGCCGAAGAACAGGGATCCAATCCGGGCTGGCAAGCCCCGGACTTCGATGATTCGACCTGGTCCCGTGTGACTCATGGTTTCGGATCGCAGTTCCTGAAACTGGGGCCGCTGCCGGCGGAGGCCGACGCTGCCTCGTTCGAATCGAAGTTGGCTGCGATGACCCAGGTGGATTCCGCGGCTTCTCTGCAAGCCGGCGGCAAGCAGTATTCATGGGCCCCCTATGCTTTCTCGTGGCGATGGGGTTTCGAAGGAGACCCGGGGCATCAAGGCTTTCATGGTCTGAAAGAGAACGTCACCGACGATTTCCTCTGCCTCGGCAAGCCTCAAGGCGGCCACAACGAAACGGTCTACGTGAAGGAAGACGCGGGCACGCGGTACTATCTGTGGACCTGTGCGATTGTCGACGCGGACGTGCAAGCCCGTGTGATCGCCGGGGGCTTGAAGCCGGCGGTTGTGTATCTCAATGGCCGGGCATTGCAGGCGTCCGACGAGAGGGTCTCGCTCAAGGCGGGCCCGAATCCGTTACTGCTGCGATACGATGGGCCGGGACGCGGGCACTTCGTGCTTGAACGATTAGGGGTGTCCGAGCCGAAGGAGCGAACTCCGCTGGCGATGAGCTGGTATGATCGCCCTGGCGTTATGCCATTTGATGTCCGTAGCGGCCAAGGCGAGCCGGTCGGTTGGTATCGCTTCGTCGCCGCGCCCGGTCTTCGGGCGATGACGGTTCGTTGCTACGGAGCCTTGCAGGCGTGGGCCGATGGACGACCGATGCAGATCGAGACACAGGGGAAATCGGCGGGAGGCTTAGCGAAGTACCGTGTCGTTGCGTCGTCGCCGATCTCCGGAATGGCGAAGGTCGCTCTTCGCATCCAGCAGCCGCGAGGTTTCTCCGGCGGCGCGGTGTTGCCGGAGCCGGTCGAACTCGAATGCGGCTCCGGCCTGATGACGGCGGGCGACTGGTCCCAAGGCAGCGCGTTGGAGTGCTACTCGGGCGGCGCGTGGTATCGTCGGACGGTGAGTCTGACGCCGGAGCAAGCTCGCGGCCGAGCCTCGCTGAATCTCGGCGACGTCGCCGCGACGGCGGAAGTGCGAGTGAACGGCCGGGTCGCCGGCATTCGAGTGACGCCGCCTTGGATCGTAGACGTTTCCGAACTGGTCAAGCCCGGCGAGAATCGGATCGAGGTCCTGGTCTACAACACGTTGGCGAACCACTATCTGACGATCCCGACTCGCTATCGCGGCTCGCCTCGTTCCGGCTTGATCGGACCCGTTCGCCTGGAAATCCAGCAGGTTGCGACAAGCCAACAAGCTGCGGATCAGCACAGCGTAATTGGCGTGGCTGCAACACAGAGCACGGCTTCC
>CALMMH010000181.1 GCA_937868145.1 uncultured Phycisphaerales bacterium | reverse complement strand
TCAGCCGAGGTTGCGGCGGTACCAGTCGATGGATCTCTCCAGACCTTCCTGGAACAGGACGACGGGCTCGAAGCCGATCAACTTCCGGGCCTCGGTGATGTCGGCCAGAGAGTGCTTCACGTCGCCGGCACGGGCCGGGACGTAGATTGGCTTGACGTCCTTGCCCAGGAGCCGGTTGATCTCGGCGATGATCGCGTTGACCGTCACCGCCTCGCCGCAAGCGACGTTGATCACCTCGCCCGCGGTTTTCTTGGCCCGGGCGGCCAGCAGGTTGGCGTGCACGACGTTGTCGATGTAGGTGAAGTCGCGGCTCTGCTCGCCGTCGCCGTAGATGGTGGGCGGCTTGTCCTTCAGGATCGCGGTGACGAAGGCGGGAATGGCCGCGGCGTACTGGCTGGCGGGGTCCTGCTGCGGGCCGAACACGTTAAAGTACCGCAGGGAGATCGTCTCCAGACCATACACCTTGGCGAACACCGAGAGGTAGTACTCGCCGACGAGCTTGCCCACGGCGTAGGGAGACAACGGATCGGGACGCATCGTCTCTACCTTGGGCAGCGTGGGCGTGTCCCCATAGGCCGAGGAGCTGGCGGCGTAGACGAACCGCTTCACGCGGGCGTCGCGGGCCGCCATCAGCATGGTGAACGTGGCGTCGATGCAGTGCCGGTGGGTGAGATCCGGCTCGTCCACGCTGCGAGGCACCGAGGGCAGCGCGCCTTCGTGGAAGACCACGTCGATCCCCTTGACGACCGCGCGGGCCACCTCGGGATCGCCCATGTCCCCCTCGACGAACTCGACCTTGTCCATGATCGGCGCCAGGTTGCTTCGCTTGCCGGTCAGGAGATTGTCCACGACCCGCACGAAACATCCCTCGGCGACCAGCCGCTTGCAGATATTCGAGCCGATGAATCCGGCTCCGCCCGTCACTAAGAACTTCTCCATGTCTTCAATCCCCTCGGAGAACCTGGTTCAGAAACAAAAAAGCGATTGTTTATTCTACGGACAAGACCACAAAATGAAAACACCTTCTTGGACAACGCCTCGCACAAATCCGGATCAAGCCGTGTCGGCAACCGGCTGTCCCTTGAGATACTTGCGATAGGCCTTGAACTGCTGGCGGAAGTACCCGCCCTTCATGGCCTCGACGCCGAACAGGACGCAGCCCACGATGTTGGCGCCCACGTCCTGCAGCTCGAAAATCGTCCGCTCGGCGGCGCCGCGCCGCGTCGTCGCGGCGTTGAACACCAAAAGCGTCGCGTCGGCCAGCCGGGCCAGCATCTTGACGTCGCTGACCAGCAGCACCGGCGGCGTATCGAGAATGACCCGATCGTAATCCTTCGCCGCAGCTTCGATCAACTCCTTCATCCGGAAGCCGGCCAACAGTTCCGCCGGGTTCGACGAGGGCGAGCCGGCGTCGATGAGGTCCAGACCCGCCACGCCGCTGGACCTGACGGCCTGCGTGTACTCGCATTCGCCGACCAGAACGCTCGTCAGCCCGAACTGCGATTCCTCCGACGAGAACGCTTCATGCAGAGCCGGCTGTCGCAGATTGCCGTCGATCAACAGGACCTTCTCGTACTTGGCCGCGAACGCCTCGGCCAGGTTGCATGCGACGGAGGTCTTGCCGTCGCCGGGCTGGCCGCCGGCGATCAGCAGCGTCTTGAATGACTCGTCGCCGGACAGATCCAGATTGGTCCGGCATCGACGATAGCACTCTCCCAGCAGCGAGTACGGGGCCTGCTCGACCACGTGACACAGGTCCACGTGGTCCACCGCGCGATCCTCGTCCGCGTCGGGAATGATCCCCAGCAGCGGAACGCGCAGGAACCGGCGGATGTCGCTCGGGGTTCGCACCAGGTCGTTGAGCATCTCAACGAGGAAAGCCAGCGACAGCCCGAAGAGCAGCCCGAGCATCGTGCCGCCGGGACCCCACAACAGCAGGTTGCGGGAGATCACCATCTCCAGCGGCTCCGGGGCCCTGCCCAACAGTTGCACCTTCGGCGTGTCGGGGTCCTTGACCATGATGCGCAATTTCTCGACCTGCGTCTTGATCTGGTTGAGCGTCTCGGTGCGCTCGTCGCGGATCTTCACCTGCCGACCGTACTCGGCGCGGGCGTCGTCGAGCGCCCGCTGCTGCTGGCTCGCGGCCTCGCGCATGCGTTCCAGCTCCGTCAGGCGTCCCTCGAACACCCGCAGGTTGTCCTGGGCGTTCCGGAGGTTGGCCCGCCGGGTCTGTTCGGCAATCTCGGTCTTTCGCTGGTCCCGTCGGGCCTGGAGTTCCTGGACCTGCTCCTGGGCCTGCCGCACGTTGCGATGGCCTTCGCCGAACTTCGAAAGATAGCCGGACAACTGCGCCTCCAACAAGGCGATCTGCTGCGCCAGGCTCAGCATCACGGCGTCGTCTTCGATCACCGCGGCGATCTGCTCCGTGATCGGACCCTGCGCCAGCCGGCTGAGGTTCTCGATATCGGTCTTGAGTTGTCCCACGGCCAGATCGAGTTCGTTCTTTTGCAGTTCCAGGTCGTTCAAACGAAGCGTGATCGTGTTCTGGAAGTACCGCCCTCCCATGGGCATTTCCAGATCGGTGATTCCCGTTCGCTCCCGCACGCCCTGCAGGGCCTGCTCGCTGGCGAGGATCTCCTTCTCGACCGCGCTCTGTCGGCTTGTCAGTTCCACCAGCTTGTTGGCGACGTCCTGTCGCTCGGTGTCCCCGTGGTCCTTGATGAACAGATCCGCCATCTCGTTGACGATCAGCGCGGCCTCTCCCGGATGCCCGCACGACATGGAGACCACGATGTGCTCGGCCTCCCGGTGCGGGTACGCGCTGAGGTGCTTCTCCAGATACCGCACCGCGGCCACGGCGCCGCCTCTGCCGCGGGTCGTTCGACGATACCAATTCGTGGCCCCAACGCGGTCCACCTGCAGGAGCTTCTGCAGGCTGCTCTGGCTCTTCATCAGATTGGCCAGCGAGACGCGATGCCCATACTGGATTTCCTGCTGGACCTGGGACGCGACAATCTCCATCGGATCGGTCTGGACGGGAGGCAGGACCTTGATCACGGTCTCAGCCTTGTAGAGCGGGAGAAACCGGCGGACCAGATACCAGCCGCCCCCGCCGACGGCCCCGCCGAGCACGGTCATGAAGAAAATCAGCCAGACGTGCCGGCGCAGCATGCCCAGAACCTCCTTGGGCGTCAAGGCCGCATCGGAAGCGCCTCTCGCTCCAGGGGGTTTCGGCGTCCTGCCGGCAACCGTCGGGTTTCTCTTCGTCATGTCGCATCGCCCTTATTGCAGCCGCTGGATCGCGGAACGAATCCGTCGCTGGACCGCTTCCGGCGTCGAATCGCCGCCGACCTCCAGCGCGCGTCGATAGGCAGTCAGGGCCTTGGCCTTCTGCTCCAACGCCTCATCGATCATGCCCAGATGCTCATATACTTCGGCCGAAGCCGTGCCGGCGGTCTCGTACTGCTGGACCGCGGCCGCAGCCGCTTCGGCGGCCTCGGCATACCGGCCGTTCTTGTACAAAGCATACGCGTACGTGTCCTGATGACTGGCGACATCCGGACTCTGCCGGACTGCCGTCCTGGCGTACTCCAGCGCTTCGCCAAGCCTCTGATCGTTCTGCGTCAGCATGTAGGCCAGATTGTTCAAAACACTGCTGTTCTTCGGCATTTTCGCATGTAGACTTTCATAGACCTCGACAGCCTTCTCCAGATATCTTTTATCGGAAGTTCTCTTGTAGGCCGTGGCCAGCAGATCCGCCTTGCGGAGTGTGTACTCGACGCCGGCGTCCGTGTCCGGTCCCGCCAATCGGATGCACTTGTCGATATATCCGACCGATTCGTCATATCGGTCCTGAATCTTGGCCAGATTGAACAGAACGAAGTTGGCCGCCAGGGAGTCCGGCTCCGAGGCCAGCCGCCGGCGACAGTAACCGGACGCTTCCTCCTCGCCCAGCAACAGGTAGATGCGCAACAAGACTTCGACGGCCAGACGCTCGTTGGACCAGGCTTTGTCCGCGGCCTTGCGCCCGTAGTCGCGAGCGGCGTCCATGTCCCCCAGTTTCTTCTTGGCCTCGGCCATCCGGAAGAAAGCCACAGGGGCATACGGGGTCTCGACGTACTTGCCGCCCTCCTGGAAAACGCGGTCCAGCTTCTCAGGCTGCCACGTCCCTCCCGGGGCGGAGGGGTCGCCGGCGCCCAGGAGGAACGACCGGAGATGGCCGTCCAGAGCGGCCGAATATTCAGCGTCCGGTCCGGTCGCGGCACCCTGCCCTACCAGCGTCTGTTGCCGAAGGCGGGAAGCCTTCTCGAAGAGTTCTTCCGCCCGATCGTAGCGCCCCTGATCGAGGGCGAAGGAGCCCGCCCGATTCAACCAGAACACGCTGTCGGGAGACTCGGCCAAAGCCTCCGCGTACAATTGCTGGAGAGCGTCGTTACGCCCGAGTTTCCGGTACGTGGACTCCAACAGCGTCACAACCTCCAGCGGGGCCTGCGGCTGCTCTTTCGCGCGGATCAGTTCGGCGATCGCGTCGTCGTTCCGGCCGATCCACAGATACGCCTTGGCCAAGGCGAGAGTCGTCGCCGGATCGTCCTGCAGCTCGCGGCTCTTGCGGAAGTCGAGGATCGCCTGTTCCTCGTCGCCCCTCAGCAGGGAGATCTCGCCGCGAAGCCGCCAGGCCGCCGGGTTCTGCTGGTTGCTCTCCAAACCGCGATTGATCAGCTCCATCGCCCGCTGGAGCTGTCCCTGGCGTTTGGCCACCTGGGCTTCCACCAGCACGAGGTTGGACTCGTTCGGGTACTTCTCCTTGAGGCTCTGAAGTTTCAGCTCGGCCTCGCTGACAAGCCCTGCGTTCAAGTACGCCCGCAGTTGAGCGAACCGATTGACGGCGCTGTCTTCAAGCGAGATCAGCTCCTCGGAATGTTTCTTCACTCCCTGCCGGTCGCCGGTCTCCTCGGCGATCAACAACAACCCCTTGAGGGCGTCGGCCCGCGTGTCGCTCTCGGCGTACATCGCCGCCAGCAGTCGTCCGGCCTGGGCGAAATCTCGAACGCGGAGGTAGTGCCGCCACAGGAGGCGATCGTCCTTCGATTCGACGAGCAACTCCCGGGCTTTCTCCGTCTGCCCTACGGCTCGAAAGTACGCCGCATAGCTTTCGAGCAGGGACTGATTGTTCGGTTCCATCTCCCGGGCCTGCTCGAACGCGGTCTCGGCAACCCGGAAGAACAAGCCTTTCTTGCTCTCATCGGTTTCTCTTTGGGCCGCCTGGGTCGCCAGTCTCCCCAGCATCACGGCGTTCTGCACGCTCGGGGCGTTGGCCAAAAGGGTCTGACGAATCGCGATCGCCTTCATCGGATCGCTCTCCCCGATCAGGCCCGCATACACGGAGAGCAGATTCGTATCGCGGGGATTCAGATGAATGGCCCGCTCGAGCGACTGCCTGGCTTCGAACTGCTGCTCGGAAGACGCGTTGGCGCCGAGTTTCCCGTTTCGCACGTACAACGCATTGGCCAGCGCCTTGGCGACCACCGGGTCCATCGGATTCAGACGCGACGCCTCACGGATGTCCTCGACGGACTCCTGTTCCCGGCCCAGAGACGCCTTGACGTTGCCGCGAAGCATGTACCCATAGGAAAAGACCGGCCGCTCCTTGATGCACTCGTCCAGGTCCGTCAGGGCCGTGTCATACTGTTGCCTGGCGAAGGCGAGCCTCGCGGCGTAGAGATACCCCCCGCAATCGTCCAGATTCTCCCGCCGTGCGAGCGAGACCATCTCCTCCGCAAGTTTCCAGTTCTCCTGGCGACGCGCCAGATCGAACAGGTGGCCGACCGCCAGGTGCCGAGGGCTGATGTTCTTGATCTTGAGGTACGCGGGACTGTCGCGATCGGCCTGAGCCGTCGTCGCGTCCAGCACGCTCCGCCACTGCGCTTCGGCCTGATCCCACTGCTCGGCCTGCCGGTAGAACACGCCAAGCTCGAGAGCTTGTCGAAGCGGGTCGCGGATGCCGCGAAGACTCTGCTCCTGGATCTCCTTGCGTCTGGCTTCGCTGCACTTCTGCGGGTCC
>CALMMH010000180.1 GCA_937868145.1 uncultured Phycisphaerales bacterium | reverse complement strand
GGCGGGACCGTCGAGATCGGCGAGGGCGAGTACTTGATGCGGGATTCGCTGCATCTTCGTTCGAACGTCACCGTCCGCGGGGTCCAGGGCAAGACCCTCCTGCGAAAGGCTCCCAGCGCCGTCTCGGCCCTGGCGATCGACGGCGACTTCGGCGAAGAACAAATCACCGTTGTGGACCCCGCGGGGTTCGCGCCAGGCTGCGGCGTTGCGATCTGGGACAGAAACGCGGGCGGTTTCCACACGACCGTGGCCCGCATCATCGGGCAAAACGGCAACACCTTCGCCATCGACAAGCCGCTCATGGCCGATTGCATGGTGCAGAACGAGGCGAAAGCAGCCACGGTGTTCCCAATCGTCAGCGGCTACGACATCGAGGGGGCGAGGGTCGAGAACCTCGTCATCGAGGGGAACAAACAGGCGAACGTCCCGCTCAACGGCTGCCGCGGCGCGTGCATTTTCCTGTACCGCGCATTCGGGACGGTCATCATCGGCTGCGTCGCGAGGAACTACAACGGCGACGGAATCGGCTTTCAGCAGTCCAACGACGTCGTCGTCGAGGACTGCGTATCCGAGGATAACGCGGTCCTCGGGTTCCACCCGGGCAGCGGCTCTCAGCAGCCGACGGTCCGCCGGTGTGTCGCCCGCCGCAACGGTTCGGACGGTCTGTTCCTCTGCTGGCGGGTCCGTCACGGCCTCTTCGAAGACAATCTCCTGGAGAGCAACGGCCAGTACGGCATCTCCATCGGCCACAAGGATTCCGACAATCTCTTCCGCCGCAACACGTCCCGACTGAACAAGCAGAGCGGCCTGTTCTTCCGCAACGAAACGCTCGGCATGGCGCCCCACCGCAACCGATTCGAGGACAACACGAGCGAGAACAACGGCGGCGCGGAGATTCGCATCCGCGGCGAGGTCAACGATCTGACGTTCGTCAAGAACATGATCCGGGACACGCGAGAAGAACCCTCCGTCGGAATCCTGATCGAGGAACACGTCGGCCCAGTGCATTTGGAGAACAACGCGATCGAAACGAAGCAGCAGATCGAGGACGAACGAACCGCCGACCACAATTGAGGAGAAGAACATGGGATCGGTCAATCGCAGAGCGTTTCTAAAAGGGTCATTGGGCACGGCTGCCATGGTCGCGATGCTGCCGCAGAGGCAGAGCCGGGCCGCCGGAGAGAAGGTCGTCATCGGTCTGATGGGCGCGGGCGGTCGCGGCCGACAGGTGGCCCAGATGTTCGCGGCACGACCTGATGTCGAGATCGCCTGGATCTGCGACCCGGACAGCAGGCGACTGGAGCCCGC
This sequence comes from uncultured Phycisphaerales bacterium, assembly GCA_937868145.1. GTDB lineage: Bacteria > Planctomycetota > Phycisphaerae > Sedimentisphaerales > Anaerobacaceae > PLanc-01. Next base: position 1,486 of record CALMMH010000180.1, on the reverse strand, counting down.
CAAACAGGCTGTGGAGAAGGCTCAGGGCAAAGCCCCGCGAACAGCCCAGGACTTCCGCCGCATCCTCGACGACAAGGCGGTCGATGCGATGATCAACGCCACGCCGGACCACTGGCACGCGCTAGGCACGATCCTCGCCTGTCAGGCCGGCAAGGATGTCTACGTGGAGAAGCCGCTGGCCCATAACGTGTGGGAGGGACGCAAGATGATCGAGGCGGCCCGCAAGTACAAGCGGGTCATCCAGGTCGGCATGCAGACGCGAAGCGCGCCCTACGCCCGCGAGGCGGTCGACCAGATCCAGAGCGGCAAGCTCGGCGACGTCCACATGATCCGCGTCTTCAACATGATGCAGCATCCCATGATGAGCGAGGGCTCCGAACAGCCGGTCCCGGCGGGATTCGACTACGACCTGTGGTGCGGTCCGGCGCCGAAGCTGCCTTACAACCCGGCCAGATCCTGGCTCAATCAGTGGGAGTATAGCTGCGGTCCGATCCCGGGCGACGCGATTCACCAGCTCGACTTCGCGAGAATGCTCGTCGGCGACAAGCCCTACCCCGACACGATCTCCTACACCGGCGGCGTCAAGGCCCTCCGCGACGGACGGACGATACCCGACACACAGATCGCCCTCTACGAGTACGGCGACTTCACGCTGGTCTTCGAAGCCGCCCTCTGGACCCCTTACATGAAGAAAATCGCGATGAACATCCGCGACGGCGACCTCTTCCCCGACTGGCCGTTCTGCGCCACGCGGATCGAGGTCCTCGGGACGAAGGGCTTCATGTACGCGGGACGTCACGGCGGAGGTTGGCAGATCTTCGACGCGGACGACAAGGTGATCGAGTCCCGCTACGGCCGCCAAGGCGACAAGTGGCACCAAGACAACTTCGTCGAGTGCATCCGCACGCGGGCGAAGCCCAACGCCGATGTCGAGCAGGGCCACTACTCGGCTCTGCTGTGTCACATGGCCAACATTTCAGGCCTCGTGGGCAATCAGAAGCTCCGTCTCGATCCCAAAAACGAGAGCTTCCTCGACGCCCCGGAGGCCAACAAGCACCTGAAACGCAGTTATCGAGAGCCCTGGATCGTGCCCGATCAGGTCTAAGAAAGGAACACGGACCCCCACGGACATCGCGGTCCGTGCGAGTCCGTGTGTTCGTCATCGTCGCGCTTCGTTCTGTTTCCTGGCCTCTTCCAGAACCGAAGCCAGATCGACCTTCGCGCCGTTTTGGGCTTTGGATTTGTCCGCCGCGCTCATAAACGCGAAGATTTCCAGCGTTTCCTCGGGCGAAACCGGGGCCTTGCCCGTCTTGAAGAACTTCACGATCTCGTCGACCAGATGGCCGTAACCTTCGTAGCCACCGCTGCGGACGATGCCTTTCGAGCCGTAGACCAGGGCGCCGTAGTCCTCCTTGCCGGCCTTCAGACCGCGGAACGTGCCGATTCGGCCGTCCTTCCAGACCCCGACGACGACTTCGCACTTGTC
>CALMMH010000179.1 GCA_937868145.1 uncultured Phycisphaerales bacterium | reverse complement strand
GCAAGACCATGTTCGTCTACGCCAACGACAACGAAACCGCCCTGCCCCGCGCCGGGGGACCGACGACGACCTGGGGACCGACCGCGAACTGGGCAGCCCTCAATCGACATATGGCCTACGGCCTCGCAGCGGACGGCAGTGGCGGGAGAGCGACGATCAGTGCGAGTCTCTTCCTGCTCGTGAAGTACTATCAGACCCCCACAAAGCTCTTCGTCTGCCCGAGCGACAAGGGGACGTCCAGCCTTGAGGACATCAGGTCCCCTGCGCTGTCGATTGGTCTGGCGAATATGTGGGATTTTGGACCGTCGACCGTGTCGTACAAATCGTACAGCTTTGCGTATCACATGCCCTACGGTCCCTATGCCCTGACGACCGCCCGCGATCCGAATCTGGCCGTGGCGGCGGATCGAAACCCCTGGATCAAGAGCCCCTCGGCGGATCCGGCGCCCTTTGCGAATTTCAAGCCGGACCTCAGCCCGTATACGGGGAACGCGGACACCGCCCGTGCCGGAAACGCATTCGCTCATCAACTGGACGGGCAGAACGTTCTCTTCCTGGACGGCAGGGTGACATTCGAAACACGAGCCTATTGCGGCCTGGACTGGGACAACATCTACACCATATCGACCGGCGACACGGGTTCTCCACTGGGCGTCCTGCCAACAACTATCTCCGGGCCGGCCAACGCGAGAGACTCGCTCCTCGTCCACGATCCGGACACGTTCGGTGGCACGTCTCCACGCCAATGACAACGATCGCAGGTTCTTCACGAGGGAGGATATCGATGGCGACACGACGAAACATTCGAGGTTTCACGCGACTGGATGCATTAGTCGCGGGCGTGGGCTGTCTGGTTCTTGTGCTGCTGGTGCCGGTGCTGCACGCGATGACGCAGGAGCACTACTTCCGAACCGTTTGTGCGGCCCACATCGCCGAGATCGGCAGGACCATGTTCGTCTACGCCAACGACAACGAAACCGCCCTGCCCCGCGCCGGCGGGCCGACGACGACCTGGGGAATGCTCGCGAACTGGACGGGAGCCACTCGGCAAGCGGCATACGCGCTCGAGGCCAACGGCAGCGGCGGCAAGGCGACGATCAACTCGTGTTTCTATCTGCTCGTGAAATACTACCAGTTGCCCACGGGGCTCTTTGTGTGTCCGGGCGACGAAGGAACGACGGAGTTCTCGCTTGCCAAAGTCGCTACCTACGGCGTTCCCAGCAATTCTCAGTTGGCGGACGCCTGGGACTTCGGTCCGCTGGCCATATCGTGGAAGTCGTGCAGTTTCTCCTACCATAATCCTTTTGGCCCGTACGGGCTGACGACCGCTCGCGACCCGAACCTGGCCGTGGCGGCGGATCGAAACC
>CALMMH010000178.1 GCA_937868145.1 uncultured Phycisphaerales bacterium | reverse complement strand
TTACAGCAGGACGGCTTCGACTGCACGGTCTTCGATGAACACGACGAGCCCGGCGGCATGCTGCGATACGGCGTGACGGAGCGTGCCCTGTCTCGCGACGTACTGGACGCGGAGATCGCATTGATTCGGAAGCTCGGTGTGACATTCAAGCTCCGAACCCGCGTGGGGATCGCCGTCTTGCTCGATGAGATTCGCGAGCAGTTCGGCGCGGTCTTTCTGGCCACAGGGGAACTAAAGGCCGGCGACCGCGATGCCCTCGGAATGGAGACCTCCGCCGACGGCGTCAAAGTCGATCCCAAAACAGGCGTCACAAGCATTCCGGGAGTCTTCGCGGGCGGCGACGTGGTCCGCAAACGCCGGCTGGCCGTGCGTGCGGTGGCCGATGGAAAGGAAGCCGCCGAGTCGATCCGTCAGTACCTGGCCGGCGAGCGGGTCATTGGTCCCGCCAAGTTGTTCAACAGTCGCATGGGCAAGCTCGATGAGGCAGAGATGGAATTGTTCCTGCGGTCCACAAGCCCGAAGCCTCGCTCCACGCCGGTTCGGCCGATCGATGGATTCACATGCGACGAGGCCCGCACGGAAGCGCTTCGCTGCCTGCGATGCGATTGCGGCAAAGCCGACAGCTGCCTCCTGCGACGGCATGCACAGGCCCACGACGCCCATCAAAACCGCTACAAGGCCGAGCGTGGGCCCTTCATTCAGAACGTACAGCATCCGGATATCGTCTACGAGTCGGGCAAATGCATCGACTGCGGCATCTGCATCCAGATCGCCTCGTCATTCGGCGAGAGACTCGGCCTGGCCTTCGTCGGCCGCGGTTTCGATGTTCGCGTCGCTGTGCCGTTCGACGAGTCCCTCGCCGAGGGACTCAAGGTCGCGGCGGCCGACTGCGTCAAAGCCTGTCCCACGGGTGCGCTGGCGTTCAAGGGGTAGTGTGATCTGTCCTATTTGTGTCCTATAGGTCCTATCAGTCCTATGGGACCTACAGGACTCATGGGACGAATAGGACCTACGCTGTCGCGAGTTTCAAGGCCACTTCCGCGACGCGGCGGCCCAGGGCTTTGGCGGTTGTCATGCCGAACTCGTCCTTCAGGACGCCGCCCTCGACTCCGCTCCAGACGGTCGCGCCGATCCGCGGGCCGGGCCGGCCGTTGCCGACGAGGATCATCTCCTGGCAGAACAGCGAGACCTGCACCGCGTGGATCGTGACTTCCTGCCCGCCGTTGCGAGTGCCGCCGCAAGCCAGGACGCCCGCGACCTTCCCGCTCAGCGCGAAATCATTCTGCCATAGCAGGATCGCGCGGTCCAGAAACGCCTTGCACAAGGAGCTCATGCCGCCGAAGTAGACGGGCGTGCCTACGATGATGCCTCGCACCTCCGGCGCGGCCAGTCGTGGGGCGAGCTTGGGGAAGTCGTCCTGGTCGCCCCCGGGGCCGACGACGCCCGCGGCGAGATTGCCGTGGATCCGAAAGTCGGCCAGTTCGATCAACTCCGTCTCGATCCTGTCGTCGACCTGTCTCGCGGACTCCAGGCAGACGCCCAATGCGGCGGCCGTCGATTGGCCCTTCCGCGGGCTGCACGAGAGAGCGACGATCTTGATGTGCCCCGGGGCCGTGGCCTGGGACTGTGATTCCGCGACCGATGCGGCGGTTGTTGCGACCGCGCCGGCGGCCATCGAAGTTCTGACGAAGTCCCGCCGTGTGATGTCCTTCATGTTGCCTCCTGTGATTCTGTTACGGGTCATTTTCCGGAAGTTTGTGCGAACTCGGTTGCCTCCCCGAGTATAGTAGAATACGATAGCTCTGAACAGGGTGGGGAGTCTCTGTGTGCAGATTCGGAACGTCAATCGGTGTTTGGAAGGAATTCATGATGACAGGTGCAATCAAATCCGTCGTGGCTCTCGGTATTCTGTGTATCGTTCTGGAGGGAGGCCTGCCGGCCGCGGACTGGCCGCAGTGGCGGGGGCCCAACCGCGACGGCGTATGCCAGGAGACGGGGTTGCTCAAGCAATGGCCCGAGGGAGGGCCCAAACTGCTGTGGGAAATCTCCGGTCTGGGACCGGGCTTTTCGACTGTTTCCATCAAGGCCGGCAAGCTCTACACGATGGGCGATCGGGAGAAGAGCCAGTACGTCTACGCCTACGATCTGGGCACTCGGAAACAACTCTGGGCGGCCAAGGTGGGCGGCGGCCACAGTGATGGGCCTCGCTGCACCCCGACGGTCGACAGCGGCTTCGTGTACGCGATCGGCACGGGCGGCAACGTCGTCTGCATCGCCGACGCCGACGGCAAAGTGGTCTGGACGAAGAACCTCCTGAGTGATCTCGGCGGGGCGGGCAATCCGCAGTGGAAGTTCAGCGAGTCGCCCCTGATCGACGGCGACAGGCTGCTGTGCACGCCGGGCGGGCAGAAGGCGGTCCTGGCGGCCCTCGACAAGAAGACCGGCAAGACGCTCTGGACCTGTTCGATGCCGAACATCGGCGACAACGGCAAGGACGAGGCCGGGTACTCCTCGATCGGAATCAGTCACGCCGCGGGTGTGAAACAGTACGTGCAGTTGACGAACAAGGGCGTGATCGGGGTCTCCGACGACGGGAAGTTCCTCTGGGGCTACAATCGCGTCGCCAACAACGTGGCGAATATTTCCACCCCGGTGATCGACGGCGATTACGTCTTCACGTCGACGGCCTATCAGACCGGCTCGGCTCTGCTGAAGCTGTCCCGCGACGGCGACGGCGTCAAGGCCGAGGAAGTGTATTGGCTCGACAAGAGACAATTCCAGAATCATCACGGCGGGTTTTTGAAGGTCGGCGACTACATCTACGGCGGCCACAACCACAATAAGGGCGAGCCCACCTGCATCGAGATGAAGACCGGCAAGATCCTCTGGAACGCGGATCAGCCCGGCGGCGGCTCCGGTTGCGTGCTGTATGCCGACGGAGGCCTCTATTTCCTGTATGACGACGGGACCGTGGCCCTGGTGGAGGCGACCCCCGAGAAGTACAACCTCAAGGGCACGTTCGAACTGCCCAAGCGTCCGGGGGCCAAGGGTCCGGCTTGGGCCTATCCGGTGGTCAGCGACGGCAAGCTCTACCTGCGCTGGGCGGACGTGCTGTTCTGCTACGACGTGAAGGCTCCGTGATAGACTCATCGATACGAGGAAACCGCCGGATACTTTCCACGTAGTTGTTCTGTGTGAGTCATAAAGATCGGTGTTCGGGGAGTCCGGCCATGAAGGCAGCAGCAATACGGGAGTTCGGCGATCTTGACGTCTTGCAGATCCAGGATGTGAAGGAGCCCACGGCGGCTCGCGGCGAGGTCGTTCTCAAGGTCCTCTGCGCCGGCCTGAACCATCTGGACATCTGGGTCCGCAAAGGGCGGCCCGGCTCGCAACTGGCCATGCCCCATGTGCTCGGATCCGACGCGATCGGAGTGGTCGTCGCCGTGGGGGAGGATGTGCAGAGTCCCAAGGTGGGCGAACGGGTGGTTGTCTATCCCGGACTTGCTTGCGGGTATTGCGAGTTCTGTCGGAGCGGACAGCAGAGCCTGTGTGCCAACTTCGGCATCATGGGGCTGGTTCGGCCGGGAACGTTTGCCGAGGTGGTGGCGGTTCCGGCCGCGAACTGCTATCCCAGGCCGGCTCATCTGAGCGATGAGGAGGCGGGTGTCCTGGCCTTGGCGCACGTCACGGCCTGGCGGATGCTCATGACGCGGGCGCAGATCAAGCCCGGCGAAACCCTGCTGATCCATGGGATCGGCGGCGGCGTGGCGATCGCTGCTCTCCAGTTCGGCAAGATGATCGGGGCCGAGGTTCTTGTCACCTCGTCCTCCAACGACAAGCTGTCGCGGGCTAGGCAGTTGGGTGCCGACCACACGATCAACTACGAGAAGGAGAACGTCGTCGAGTGGGTCAAGCAGACCACCGGCGGACGGGGAGTCGACATCGCCCTCGACGCCGTCGGCGCGGCGACCTGGCCGCTGGACATCGCTTGCGTCCGCAAGGGCGGCCGGATCGTCCTGTGCGGCGTTACCACTGGGGCCAAGGGCGAGACGGATCTGCGGGCTTTCTACTGGAATCAACTCACCGCCATGGGCTCGACGCTGGGCTCGGCGGAGGACTTCCGTCAGATGCTCCGCGCCGTGACGGTCAACAAGCTCAAGCCGGTGGTCGATGCGGTTCTTCCCCTGGCGAACGCTCGCGAGGCTATGGAGCGAATGGAGACCGCCGGCCAGTTCGGCAAGATCGCATTGAGGATCTCGCAGTAGGGAGGGATTGATCATGGTTATGACGGCTTCGACGATGCTGTCGCTGGGGACCCAGGCGCCGGATTTCGCATTGCCCGATCTGGACGGCCGGATAGTGTCGCTTGCGGACTTCGCGGACGCTGAAGTGCTTGTCGTCGTGTTCATGTGCAATCACTGCCCGTTCGTCAAGCACATCATCGACGGCCTGGTGCGTCTGGCGAGAGACTGTCAGGCCAGAGGCGTCGCGTTCGTCGGGATCAACTCCAACGACGTGGAGAACTTCCCGGAAGATCGGCCCGAGCGGATGTCGCAGTTCGCGAAGGAGAGAGGCATCAACTTCCCGTACCTCTTCGACGCAACCCAGCAGGTGGCCAAGAACTACCGCGCCGCGTGTACGCCGGATTTCTTCGTCTTTGACGACCTTCGACGGCTGGTTTATCGTGGGCAGATGGACGACAGCCGGCCGGGCAACGAGGCGCCGGTCACCGGGGCCGACCTGCGGAGGGCGCTCGATGCCATGTTGGCCAATGAGCCGGCGCCCGAGGTGCAGAGACCCAGCATGGGCTGCAACATCAAATGGAAGATCGGCAACGAACCCGACTACTTCTGACGTCGCGGGTCAGGGAGGGCTCCACATGGTCGGATCGAAGACGCTTGTAGTTGCAATCCTTGCGATGGGCATCGCGGACGTTTCCGTATCCAAAGCAGTCGGGTATTCCCCCGATGCGAACTCGCTGCGAACCCTGCCGCAGTATCTGCACTACGCGGCGCTCCACAACGTGGGCCTGAAGGCGGCGTTCCAGGAGTGGAAAGTCGCTGCGGGGCAAATCGCGCAGGCCGAGTCTTTGCCCGACCCGACCTTCACCTACAACTACTTCACGGAGCAGATGCTGACCCGCCAACAAGCGGGGCTCATGCAGATGTTCCCCTGGTTCGGCAAGATCGAGGCTCGCACGGATGCGGCCGCCGCGGCGGCAAAGGCCGCCCAGAGACGCTATGACACTGCGAGGCTGGAACTCTTCGCCCGGGTGAAGGACGTCTTCTACGAGTACGCCTATCTGGCGAACGCCACGCGGATCGCTCGGGACAACGTCGAGCTGATGCAGCACTTCGAGGAGGTTGCACGGACCAAGTACATCACCGCGACCGCCACGCACCCCGACATCATCCGAGCGCAGATCGAGGTCGCCAAATTGCAGGATGAGCTGGTTTCCCTGGAGGGGCTCAGGGGACCGACCGTCGCCGGAGCCAACGCGGTTCTCAACCGTCCGGCCGAGGCGTCGCTGCCTTGGCCTCAGGTTGAGCCGGGTCGGACGCCGGAAGTGAATCGCGACGAACTGATCGCCGTGCTCAGGCAGCGAAATCCGGAGCTTCAAGCCGCGGGCTTCGACGTCGAGCGATTTGCGCGAGAGGTGGATCTGGCCCAACGGAACTTCTACCCCGACATCGGCGTCGGCGTCGAGTGGATGGACATGGCCGGCGGCATGTCCGATAACAACGGAGATGATGAAGTGTCGTTGGGCGTTCAGTTGAATCTGCCCATCTGGCGACGGAGTTACAGGGCCGCCGAGCAGCAGGCTCGGGCCGCAGCCCGACGCGCGCGATACGAACAAAAGCAGTTGGCGAATGACCTGGTTTCCCGAGCCGAACGCACGCTGTACGAATTCGAGGACAGCGGCCGAAAGCTCAGGCTCTACGGCGACGTGCTCGTGCCGAAGGCGGAGGAGTTGTTGGGGGCTTCCGAAGCCGCCTACACCGCCGGGACCGTCGATTTTCTGAGCCTGATCGACGCACAGCAGACGCTGCTCGAGTATCAGTTGCAGCGGGAACGCGCCTTTGCGAATCGGCAGCAGAGACTGGCCGAACTGGAATCGCTGGCCGCGACGGAGTTGCCGGCAGGCGCTACGGAAGATAGGGCGAACTGAATCCCTAGGATACGAGTATAGATCGGAAGGAATGAAGAGGCTCGCTGGAGGTTTGTATGCGTGGGATTCAGACTGTGCGACGCGGAGTCGCGGTGGTCCTGCTGATCGGCGCAGGTCTGCTGGGCGGCTATTGGATCGGCACGTCTGCGGACGGAGGAGCAGTGAGCGGCGCGCCGGCGCAGGCCGAAAACGCCGGCTCGAAGAAGTGGTATTGCTCGATGCATCCGCAGATCATCCGCGACCGGCCGGGGCTATGCCCGATCTGCGAGATGGAGTTGATCCCGATGCCGGAGAGCATGGCGACGGAAACTTCGCCGCGTGAGTTGACGGTTTCGCAGGCCGCCGCCAAGCTGATGGATATTCAAACGTCGCCGGTCGAGCGTCGATTCGTCGCCAACGAGATCCGAATGGTCGGCAAGGTGCAGTACGACGAGACCCGCGTCAAGGACATCACCGCCTGGGTCCCGGGCCGGCTCGACCGGCTCTACGTCGATTTCACCGGGATCACCGTCCGAAAGGGCGACCACCTCGTATATCTCTACAGCCCCGAGTTGATCAGCGCACAAGCGGAGTTGCTCCAGGCGGTGCGAGCGGTGCAGCGGGTGGGGGAGAACACGTCGGAGTACCTGACCAAATCCAACGAAACGACGCTCGATGCAACCCGCGAGAAGCTCCGGCTTCTGGGGTTGACCGATGCACAGATCCAGGAGATCGAGCAGTCGGGCAAGCCGGTCACTCATCTGACGATCTATTCCCCGATTGGCGGGGTGGTGATCCGGAAAATGGTGAACGAGGGCGCGTATGTCACGACAGGCACGCAGATCTACACCGTGGCGGACCTGTCGCAACTGTGGGTGTTGCTCGACGCCTACGAGTCGGATCTGTCGTGGATTCGTTACGGCCAGGAGGTGCAGTTCACGACGGAAGCCTATCCCGGCCAGGCGTTCGCCGGCTGGATCAGCTTCATCGACCCGATGTTGGACCCGGTGACTCGGACGGTGAGGGTCCGAGTGGACGTGCCGAATCCGCAGGGGAGGCTCAGGCCCGAGATGTTCGTCCGGGCGATGGTTCTGTCGCAGGTGGCCCTGGGCGGCCGGGTGATGGACCCCAAGATGGCAGGCAAATGGATCTGCCCGATGCATCCGTCGGTGGTCAAGCCTCAGGCAGGGCAGTGTGACCTCTGTGGAATGGATCTGGTGACGACCGAGTCGCTTGGGTACGTCGCGGCCGATTCGCAAAGCGAGCCGCCGCTGGTGATCCCGGACACGGCTCCGTTGGTCACCGGCAAACGCGCGGTCGTCTACGTGAAGAAAGTCGGGACCGAGTCACCCACGTTTGAAGGCCGCGAGATTGAGCTGGGTCCGAAGGCCGGGAGTTACTACATCGTCGCATCCGGCCTGCAGGAGGGGGAAGAGGTCGTCACCAACGGCAACTTCAAGATCGACTCGGCCCTGCAGATTCAGGCCCGACCCAGCATGATGAATCCGCAAGGCGGCGCGACGGTTCCGCCGCATCCGCACGAGGGGTATACATCGTCGCCACCGGCTGCAACCGAGACAGCTTCGATCGTCCAGACCACCTGCCCAGTGATGGAAGGCAATCCGATCAACAAGGACATCTTCGTGGACTACACGGGCAAGAGAGTCTACTTCTGCTGCAAAGGCTGCGACAAGAAGTTCATGGAGAACCCCGAGAAATATCTCGATAAGCTGCCGCAATTTCGCGAGCAGTCCAGCGAGCCGAACGTCGGCCACCGACACTGATTTTCTGCGATTTTGAAAGGAATAGACCGTGAACATGTATGTGAGAGTTCTGACGGCCGCGATGGCGGCATTTGCCTCGCTGGTTGTGCTCGCCGGTTGTGAAAAGAAGCCGACAGCCCAGACGCCGGCCCCCAACACGGTCACGACCGCCAAGGCGGGCAACGTCCAGGAGGATCCCAACACCGTTCAGACGACTTGTCCCGTGATGGAGGGCAATCCCATCAACAAAGCGCTCTTCGTGGAATACAAGGGCAAGAAGGTCTACTTCTGCTGCAAGGGGTGTGAGGAGAAATTCCTGGCCGAGCCTGAAAAGTACGTAGCCAAGCTGCCGCAATTCAAGCAACCGTGAGAGGACGGGCCGACGTGCCGAGCGATCGCCAGTACGAGTTGACCCCCGAGCAGAGGTCCCTGGTCGGGCGCATTCTGGGCTTCTGCATCTACAACAAGCTCATTGTGGGTCTGATCACGCTCATGCTGATCGGCTGGGGCGTCTACGTGGCCCCGTTCGACTGGGAATTCAAG
>CALMMH010000177.1 GCA_937868145.1 uncultured Phycisphaerales bacterium | reverse complement strand
CCGGAAAGCGAACCAGAACAAGTAAATCAGTATAGCGGGCCCAGCGCGGCGTGCCGCCGCAATCCAAGAAAGGATCGGGAGACCCCGTCCGTGTGACAGAGCCGAAATATGTCAGCTGTCTTCCGAAATTCCCTGGTCCCAAGAGTCCTTCCACGAGTTGACAGCCTCACATGTGCGGAGTCATCATGCTCTTCCTAAAACTCAGTGCACCAATCTTGATGTTCGCCATTGCTGCGATCCAGATCGCGTTGGACTACATATGGCACGACAAGCGGACCATAGCACATCGTCGGCTCCGGAGAGCACTGCCATATCTTGTCGGCATTGGTGCGGTCATCACAATTCTCATCGTGCTCGGCGATCATAGACAGGACCAGCAGGCACGTGTGCAGCTCCTCAAATTACAGACAAGCCTGGACGATCAACGACGAGAAGCTACACAACGCGAAACTCACATGAACCAAGTTGCCGACGAACGCCACGGGCAACTCAGGCAGCAGTACGATTCGTTGAACGACATGGTCGCCCCTGTACTCCAAATGGCCAGAGCTAACGCTCCACAAGTCGAGGACCGAGAAGCATTGAACCTGTTAGTGCAGGAAATGAATGCCGTCATCAATCCCAGGCTCGTCTTCTTATCTGAACGTACTGCGCAGACGAGAATCGAAGACACTGGCCAATATAGAACAGTCTATTATTTCCGATCCAAATACCCCGTTGTTCTCCGAGATGCCAGGGTGGATCTGGAGTTTGATGTCGAAGTGTTAGACTGCACAGGCAAGTACCTTCATACGCTTCCGTTCAACCCCAATGGTAATCTGACCTATTACAAGGATCGCAAGAATGCCCTCACCATGACTGCGTACCATCTTGGAGAAGCTGGTCAGATGGAGATCACTGTTGTGACCAGTGCCCCGCCGCAGATCATGAAGTGCACAATGCTCCCGTAGACACATTCTCACTATCAGACGGGGGAATGGGTCGGTGTCCGGTACTTTTCTCTGAACGGGGGGGGCTTCGTCGCGGGCCCGGCCTCGGCGGCCAGGCCGGGGGAGTTTTTCGCGTTGGGGCCTGCGGCTTGGAACGCGAGCGAGACGCTCGCTTGGGATTGCGCACGCTGTTCGGATCGTGCGGGAGGCGTGCGGAGCACCCGTTTCGCTGGTGGCTCGAAAGCGTCAAACTCCCGCCGGTACGGCGGAATCCGGATCAGTCCGCTGCTTGGCGCTTGGGGGGCAGGGTAGACGGTGGACCGGCCGGGGGGCTTCCCGTTCGGAGTTCCGCGTTTACGCGGGTCCAACAGTCCGGTCGGCTTTTACAATCCCGAAGCTACGGGAAAGGAGCCGGCTGTGCCGGAAGACTCTCGAACCCGCCTGAAGGCGGAACTCCAAACGGACCTCACCCGGCTCGTTTGTAGTGATGCCGTGAGGCATTATCTTCCACTCCTCAAGAACGCATCCTGAATCGAAGATATGCCCTTACGGGCACACTACGAACAGGCCATCCTCGACCCCAGGCAGGGACAGAGGGCTCCATTTCGCCGATCTGCTACAGATGCCAGGGGCTTCGCAGCGGCTTGGCGAGCATTCCGTTGGCTTCGTCGCTGTCGGTGAAGCGCTCGGCGACCGGGTCCCAGTGGAGCTTGCGGCCGAGCTTCATCGCAATGTTGGCGAGTTGGCAGATCGAGGTCGAGCGGTGGCCGATTTCCGCCGGGGCGGCTGTCGGCCGTCGGCTGTGGATGCAGTCGATGAAGTTGCGATGGTGGTCGTTGCTCGCGTACAGGTGGATTTCGTTCTGGCCGATGGTCGTGGTCTTAAGCGACTCCGGCGAGCTGGTCCATTGGTCGTCGCGCACGTCGATCCAGCCC
>CALMMH010000176.1 GCA_937868145.1 uncultured Phycisphaerales bacterium | reverse complement strand
TTCGCTGAGACGAAGATCGAAGTAGTCGATCCGCTGATCCTCAGCGACGTCGGGCGGTTCGCGAAGAGTCCGGCACTGGCGCATGTGGAACGGAACCTGTTTCGACTTGGCGCGGGCAAGGCCAACGCCGGAGGCGACATTCGCCTGGTGGCAGCCCCGAGTCTGCGGCTGGAGATCCAGTTCGTCGGCCGGCAGATCCTCTCGCTGGTTCGGGACAAGGGATATCGGTACTGCGATATTGCGGTCGTCGCTTCGGATCTGGGCCAGTACGAGCAGTACGTTCGCGCGTACTTCGAAGACTACGACATCCCGTTCTTCATCGACAAACGCAAGCCGCTCAGCCAGCACCCGGTGATCGAGCTGGTTTGCGCCGCTCTCCAAACCATCATCGGCGGCTTCAACCAGGCGGATCTCTTCGCGTACCTCAAAACGGATCTGGTTCCCGTGGAGAACGCCCAGGTCGATCTCTTGGAGAATTACTGCCTAGCCTTCGGCGTGGATGGCCGGGACTGGATGTCGGGCGAACCCTGGCGATTCAAGGAGCCCAAGGACGAGCAGTTCGACGAAGACCAGATCGACCGAATTCGCAAAGAGGCCGTCCGTCCGCTGTTGGAGATGCGGGAAAGGCTCTATCCCGGCGGCGACCTCGAGAAGAAACTGAACGCCTCCGAGTTCACCCGCGTGGTCTTCGCGTTCCTGGACCGATTGCAGGTCCGCCGAACTGTGGGGCAGTGGGCGAACGAGGCGCATCAGAACGACGACTCGACCGCGGCCGACGAACATCGCCAGTTCTTCGACGCGTTCGTGGACATCTTCGACACGCTCGTCGAGATCTTCGACGGCCAGGAAATGCCGGTGCAGGACTATTTCGGCCTGGTGGCCTCCGCTTTTTCGCAGATGACGCTGGCGTTCATTCCGCCCAAGCTCGACCAGGTGCTCGTCGGCTCCATCGAGCGAAGTCGTCATCCGAATCTCAAGGCCATCTTCCTGCTCGGAGCCACGCAGAAGCAGTTCCCCATCCCGTTGGCCGGTCCCGGTTTGCTCAGCGACGAGGACCGCGAAGCCGCTGAGGCAGCGGACTTCGAGCTGGCGCCGTCTTCGACGCAGTCGCTGATCGACCGGCAGTACCTGGCCTACATCGCGTTCACGCGGCCCTCGCAATTCATGTGCGTCAGCTACCCGTGCGTCGACGAGAAGGGCAGTCCCATCATGCGGTCGCACTTTGTCGACGAGTTGCAATCGCTGTTCGAGGATGTCACGGAGGAGTTCCTCGCGGACAATCTTCTGACGCTGGACGAGGTCCAGAGTGCTGCGGAGTTGGGCGAGTTGCTGAGCTGCCGGCTGGGCCGCGATTTCAATAGCACGGCCGTCCCGGCCGTGAGTACCACGGGCATCCTGCCCGTGGATCTTCCAGATATGCATGGGCGGGACGCCCATGCTACTCACGGGCAGGATGCCCGTGCTACGGCGGACGGGTTCGCGGGACTGTTGCACGCGATGCAGACCGACAGCGAATACGGCGAGATGTCGCGGTTGATCGTGTCGGCCCTGGGGTATGAGAACCGCGCCGGTCTCGAGCCGAGCGTCGCCAAGGACCTCTACGGCCGATCGTTTCATGGCTCCGCGACCCGCCTGGGAATGTTCGCCGCGTGCCCGTACAAGCACTTCGTGCGATACGTCCTGGACCTCAAGCCTCGGCGGGAGTTCAAGCTCGAGCCGCTGGACCTCGGCCTGTTCTATCACCGGATTCTCGACGCTCTCCAGAAGCGGGTCCGATCTGAGAAGACGGATTTCGCGACGATCGAGCAGGATCGTCTCCTGGAACTGCTCCACGAGGAGACGGCTAGGCTCATGGAGTCGGACTCCTTCATCTCGCAGTTTATTGGTCGCTCCGCGCACAATGCGTTCGTCATCGCCAGCGCCGGCCGGGTCCTGGAGGAGTGCGTGGTCGGCATCTCCGAGATGGTGCGGGCGGGGTCGTTTCGACCGGTCCTGTCCGAGGCTCCATTCGGACGTCCGAACGAAGAAGCGGGGCAGTTGGGTCATTTCGAACTGCCCTTGTCGGACGGCAGAGTCCTGTCCCTCGATGGCAAGATCGACCGCCTGGATGTGGCTCAGGTCGACGGCAAGAAGGTCGCCCTCGTTCTCGACTACAAACGCACAGGCTGGGGCGCGAACTTCAGTTGGTGCGACTTCTATCACGGCCTCGACGTGCAGCTCGCGATCTACATGCTGGCCATTGTGCACGCCGGCGCGGGCGTCGCGGACGACGTCGCAGGGGCGCTCTACATGCCCATCGAGACGCCGCCTGAGACTGCGACGCTGTCGGAGCTCTCCGAGGGCGAGCCCCGCAAGTTCCCGTACAAGGCCCGCGGCATTCTCAACGGCGCGTACTGGTTCTATGTGGACCCCAACGCCAGCGGCTACAGCCGGTATTACAACTTCTATGTGAAGAAGAAGGACAACGATCCCTACGGCATGTATGGGACGAGCAACCTCCTCAAGCCGGGACATTTTCAGCGTCTTCTGGAGTGGTCGAAGGCGAGTCTCCTGCGGCTGGCGATGGACATTCTCTCCGGCCGGATCGACGCCAGGCCATATCATCGCGGCGCCGATCGGGCCTGCACCAACTGCGAGTACACCGGCGTCTGTCACTTTGATTGGCAAATCAATGAATACCGGTTCTTGCGGTCCGCAGGGAAGAGCGACCTGATGGCGGAGTTCGACAAGGGATGATGGGACGGACGAATGGCGGATAAGAAAGTCCAATGGACAGAGCAGCAGAAGCAGGCGATCCTGGCCCGCGGCGGCAACGTGTTCGTCACGGCTTCTGCGGGTACGGGCAAGACCGCCGTGCTCTCGGGTCGCTGCGTCAGCATCGTCTCGGAGGGGACCGTGTGCCCCGATGTGATGGGCATGCTCATCCTGACCTTCACGGAGGCCGCTGCCGAGCAGATGCACGCGAGGATCGCGCAGCAGCTTCGCGAGGCGTATCACCAGACTCGCAATCCGCACTTGCTCCGTCAGCTCGTCCTGCTCCAGGGCGCCAACATCAGCACGATCCACTCGTTCTGCAAGCGGCTGATCACCGAGCACTTCCACAAGCTGGCCCTGGACCCGGCGTTCCGCATCATCGACGCCGACGAGACCATGCT
>CALMMH010000175.1 GCA_937868145.1 uncultured Phycisphaerales bacterium | reverse complement strand
AGTTCAAGTTCCCCGACGACAATCTCTTCCGCGGCAAGGGGAATCTTCTATACCGTAATTATGATGTCGGCTGGTGGAGCCACGACCGGATCGTGCGATACTGGCTCTACCTGCTTGGGAATCCGACTCCCGAGAACGAATTCATCAAGGTGAAGGTCAACAGCGGCAGCAGCTCAGTCCGCGAGGAGGTCGAGGTCATCGGCAACGATTTTCTCAACCGCGCCTATGAGAACGGCAGCCAGGGCGAGTTGTATAAAATCGATGACGAGTGGTGGTTCCAGGACGACTGGAACCGCGCCAATCGCAACGCGGACTGGAGCTACAAGAGCTCGGACAACTCCGGCCGGTACCACAGCGAATGGATGAAACGCAGTCGGGAGAACGAGGACGACTACAGCGCCCTGATCAGCTTCTTCAAGAAGGTCTACGTCGGCCCCTACACACAGGCGGAGATCGAGCGGCTGGTGGACTCGGAGGCTCTGATGAAGTCCTGCGCCGTCGCCGGGTACATCCACGCCTGGGATTTCTTCTCGCTCGATCGCGGCAAGAACTGCTACTTCTACCGCCGGTCCACGGATGGACGATTCATGTTCTTCCCATGGGATATGAAGCGGTCATTCGGTGATTCGAACGCCGCGTTCTACAGCGGCATGACGGGATTCCGGCCGTATCTCGAAAAACCGTACAACATGCGGCTGTTCAAGCACTACCTGACGCGGCTGCTGGAGAATTACACGTTAAACTCCCCAAGGATGTACGCGTGGCTGCAATACGAGGAAGCGGCCAGCACCCAGGTGCCGTTCAACTTCTCCTATGCAACGTGGTTTGCGAACCGTCAGAACCGGGCGTTCAACCTGCTGGGAGCGAGCCGAACCGTGTCGTTCAGCGTCGACATGGGCGGTCGCTCGGTCATCTCCACCAACACCGCCACGGTTGCTCTGACCGGCGTCGCTCCGTTGCGAGTGTTCCGAGTCGAGGTCGCCGGCCATCCGGAGGCCCAGTTCTCCTGGACCAGCGAGAGCGCGTGGAGCCTGGCGAATATCTCGCTCCCGACCGGGAGCAGTGAGCTGTCCGTCAACGGCGTGGACGAGTTCGGAACGATCCTTCATCAGACGATTGTTGCCGTGAGGAGAACCAGCGGCGGCGCGCCGGTGATGGCGATCGAGGCCGACCCGGCGTCCTGGCAGGTGCCGATATCCAGCCCGCTCATCATGGATGTCTCAGGCAGCAATGATCCGGACGGCACGTCGATCCAGTACACATGGTCTGTGATGCCCACGGATGCGTCCCTGGCGGTTGCCGATCAGGATGTGGCGGCCGCGGCTTTCTCTCATCCGGGACTCTACACGTTCACCGTAGAGGGGGTCGACGAAAGCGGAGCCTCGACTACGATCGAGCGGGAGGCGGCGGTCTACGACGCAGAGGGACTCAGTGAGTTTGACTTGACGCATTTGGAGCCGTTCTGGAATCTCGAAAACGTAATCCTCCGCGTCAACTACACGACGGGGCCCTATTACTCGTTGACCGAGGCCATGGAGCACTTGATTCTGCAGGTGTGGGACGGTAAGGCGTTCCCGCTGGCTGGACCGTCGCCGACCTATCCTCTGGTCTGGCGTTCGGCGCCGTCTTCGTCGGATTGGGCGTTCATCACCGACGTGAGCCTGAAGGGACAAGTGTTTGGAGATTACACGGCCGGCGCGTTGGCGGAGATGTCCGAGTCCGGCAGCCCTGTTCGCTACGTGTTCGGGATCGAGGACGGCGCCTCGCTGGCCGTACGTCGCATCACAACTGCGGGCGTGGCCAGTTTGCTTAAGACCGTAGCCTGGAATGTATCGAATGCCGAGATTCGCATCCGTCGGACAGGCGATGCCTTATTCTTCGAGCAGCGACTCGACGACGTCTGGGTTTCCAGGCACTCGGTGGCTTTGCCTGCTCGCAGCACGGCGGCGAAAGTCGGACTCGCGCTGGCGACCGACACGCCGCAATCGGTCAAGATCGCATTTGATTACGCGATGCTTGTCGATTCCGGCAGCGGTCAATAGGGAGCATCACGTCCGGTGTGCGATGCGCACGAACTCGTTTGTCCGTGCAGGGTCGGATGGCAGAAAAAGAACAGGCCCCCAGTTGATCGCTCAACTGCGGGCCTGTCTTGTTTCTCAAGCGATGCGGTCAGGACTTATACCATGTCCTTGAGGCTCTTGAGAGCGCGGATCTTCACGACGTTCCGCGCGGGCTTGGCCTTGAACATGGTCTCTTCCCCGGTGAAGGGGTTGGTGCCCTTGTGAGCCTTCACGGCGGGCTTGCGCACGACGATCAGCTTCATGAGGCCGGGGACCGTGTAGGCGCCGGGGCCGCGGCTGCTGAGGCTCTTGCCAATCTGGCCGGCCATTGCTTCGAACACCGAGCTGACCTGCTTCTTCGTCAGACCCGTCGTCTCGGCGATGCCAGCTACAACCTCGCTCTTACTCATCGGTTTGTTTGCTTTGTCTGCCTTCTTCGCCATACCCCATGGCCTCCTTGCAGTGACATGAAAGGAAAACGATTCGTATACGCTATGGACCTCGGCTACTTTATGCCGAAATCCAGCACTTCCATAAGGGTTTCCAAGGCACTTGTCAAGCGAGAATACGAAAATATCCCGGAAAACCAGATGTTTTGACACGTCCCCTGGCATTCTTCAGCCTTTTTACCGCACCAAATGCCTGTATTTGATGCGGTGGGGCTCGTCGGCCTCCTTGCCGAGACGGCGCTTGCGGTCGGCCTCGTAATCGGAATAATTGCCCTCAAACCAGCGAACTTCGCTGTCCCCTTCGAACGCCAGGATGTGCGTCGCGATGCGGTCGAGGAACCACCGGTCGTGACTGATCACCACGGCGCAGCCGCCGAAACGTTCCAACGCCTCTTCCAGGGCTCGCATGGTGTTGACGTCCAGGTCGTTCGTGGGCTCGTCCAGCAGCAGGACGTTGGCCCCTTCTTTCAAGAGGCAAGCGAGATGGACGCGGTTGCGCTCGCCGCCGGAGAGATTCAAGACGCTCTTCTGTTGGTCGGTCCCGCCGAAGTTGAAACGCGATACATAGGCTCGCGAGTTCACTTCGAGCTTGCCCAGGCGGATGGTGTCCCGGCTGCCGGAGACGACTTCCCAGATCGTTTTCTTCGGATCAAGGCTGGCGCGGTCCTGGTCCACGTAGGCCAACTGGACGGTGTCGCCGATCGTAATCGCGCCGGAATCGGGCTTTTCCTGGCCTGTGATCATCTTGAACAGCGTGGTTTTGCCGGCCCCGTTGGGACCGATGATGCCCACGATGCCGCCGGCGGGCAGATCGAAAGACATGTTTTCGAAGAGCACGCGGTCGCCGAAGGACTTGGAGACGTTCGTCGCCTTGATGACCAGATTGCCCAGGCGCGGACCCGGCGGAATGTAGATTTCGAGGTCTTTGTCCTGCTTCTCCATGTCTTCGCTGAGCAGGGCCTCATACGCGTTGATGCGGGCCTTGCCCTTGGCTTGGCGGCCCTTGGGCGACATGCGGATCCACTCCAGTTCCCGCTGCAGCGTCTTTTGCCGATCGGTCTGGGCTTTGGCTTCTTGCTGCAAACGCGACTGCTTCTGGTCGAGCCAGGACGAGTAGTTGCCCTTCCACGGGATGCCGTGGCCGCGGTCGAGTTCCAGGATCCAGCCGGCGACGTTGTCGAGGAAGTAGCGGTCG
>CALMMH010000174.1 GCA_937868145.1 uncultured Phycisphaerales bacterium | reverse complement strand
GGATCCTGGAAATCGGCTGTGGCATCGGCACGATCGTCTCCGAGCTGGCCGGACGGGGCTACGATGCCCGGGGCACGGACATCTCGCAGGTCGCGATCGAGTACGGTCGGAGCAAGTACGGCGGCATTCGATTGGACGTGCAGCCGGCCGAGGAGTTGACGTATGGGGATGGAGCGTTCGACGTGGTGCTCAGCTTCGATCTGTTCGAGCACATTGCCCGCATCGACCGGCACGTCGCCGAAGTGCGCCGCGTTCTCAAGTCCGGCGGCTACTACCTGTTCCAGACGCCGAACAAGTGGAGCAACGCGATCTTCGAGACTTTGTCGCACAAGACGCTCAAATGGCGTCGCGTGCACCCCTCGTTGCATACGCCGGGACAGCTTCGACGACGCCTGGCGAAACACGGATTCGAAGTCCGGTTCGTGAAGATGAATCCGATCAATGAGTATACGCGTTCGAAGTTCCGAAAACTCGGCCCGTTGGGACATCTGGTCGAGCGAGTGGATTTCCGCAGGCTGCCTCTGGACCTGCAAACGAATTTGTACGTGGTTGCACAGAAATCGAAAGGAGAGTTTGAAGTGTGAAGTATGAGCCGGTGCCGCGAGGGGCGACGCCTCTGACATCAAACTTCAAACATCAAACTTCAAACATGAAGATTCTGATGCTCAACTATGAGTTCCCGCCGATCGGCGGGGGCGGCGGCCAGGCCCACCGGGCCCTCCTTCAGCGATATGCGGGCCGGCCCGACCTGGACGTGGATGTTCTGACCTCCGCACCGACGCCCGGTGTCTTCGTGGAGCAGATGGCCGCCAACATCCTGATCTTCAAAATCGGCATTCGCAAGAAGCACCTGCATCTGTGGCGTCGTCGAGAGGTCATCGAATGGCTCCTCAAGGCTGGGACGTGCTACCGCGGGCTGGTCAAGAAGGGCAACTACGATCTGGTCCACGCCTTCTTCGGCTTTCCCAGCGGCTGGCTGTGCTATCGGACCGCCAGGCGAGTGCCTTACATCATCTCGCTCCGCGGGTCCGATGTGCCAGGCGCCAACGCCAGGCTGCAATTGGAGTACAAGATCCTGGGGCCGCTGGTGTTCAAGCCCATCTGGCGGAAAGCCTCGGCGATTGTCGCATGCAGTGAGGGACTGAAACGGCGGGCTCTGAAGTTCCGCCCCTCGTCCGACATCCAGGTCATTCCCAACGGCGTCGATCTGGAGCAGTTCCATCCGGCTCAGACGATCGCGGAATCCACCCACGTCGAGTCGCCTGTCGCGGAATCTCCGGAGACTTCGCACACGGTTTCTCGCTTCAAACTGGAAGCCAGCAGTCTACGTTTGGTGACTGTGGGCCGGCTCTCGGAGACGAAACGACTGCCGTTGCTGATCGAGGCCGTCGCGCTGCTCCGCAGCCAGGGCTCCGAAGTGCATCTGACCGTTGTGGGCGACGGTCCGCTCGAATCGGAGTTGAGGCAATCCCTGAGCCGGCAGGACCTCCGCGAGGCCGTGACGCTCATGGGCCACTGCCGGACCGAAGACATGCCCCAGCTGTATCGTCAGCACGATGTTTACATCAGCGCCACCATGCAGGAGGGCATGAGCAATGCCATGCTGGAGGCGATGGCCAGCGGGCTTCCCATTGTGACGACCCGGTGCGAGGGCGTTGAAGAGCTGATCGCGGACAATGGCATCGTCGTGGAAGAGCCGACCGCGGCGGCGCTCGCTGAGGCGGTGCGAGGATTGGTCGAGAAGCCCCGGATCCGCCAGATGATGTCCGCGGCCGCACGGAAGAAGGCCGAGAGCCTCAGTTGGGACGCTGTGGCCGAATCCTATCTCCAGCTTTATGCGAAGGTGAAATGAGCGTCCGCGTTCTCCATGTGATCGATCATCTGGGTTACGGCGGCGCGCCCTTCGTGGTCAAGAACCTTGTCGAGCGGATGCCGGCAGGCTTCGTCGAGAGCCTTGTATGCGCTCTTCGACCCAATCCCAGGTCGCTGCCGATCGACGCGACAGTCATCACGCTGCAATCGAGGAAGTACAGTCTGGCCGCCGTCCGGTCCATTGCGAGGATCTGCCGGGAGCGTCGGATCGACATTGTGCACGCCCACCTGCAGAAGGCGTTCATCAGCAGCCTGCTGGCGCGGCCGCGATTCACGAGCCGCCTGATCCTGCACGAACACGGCCCGATCTTCCGAGATCGCACGGGCTGCATCTATCGCTGGTTCCTCAGAAGATTCGGCTCGCGAGCCGACGCAATTATCGCCAACTCACAGGCTGCCGCGGCGGCCATGCGGCGAACGCTCGGCAACGCGGCGATTCCGATTACAGTCGTGCCGAACTTCATCGATCTGGAACGGTTTGTTCCGGACCGCTACGACCGGAACACCGTCAGGGCGTCGCTCGGTCTGACGGAAGATCCGTTTGTCGTCGGCTTTGTCGGCCGGCTCGACCGGCCCAAGGGAGTGGACCTGCTTGTGGAGGCCGCCGCGAGACTGCCGCGTCAGGAGAGGCCCTGGTGCGTCTATCTGGTAGGTGACGGGCCGCAGCGTGCGCTGCTCGAAAGTCGCATTCGCGAGCTCGGGCTCGAGGGGACTGTCATCCTGGGTGGTCTGCACGAGAACCCGGCGGCGGTGTTGCGGGCGTTCGATGTGGTGGTGGTCCCCAGCCGGCGAGAAGCGTTCGGGATCTCGGCCCTGGAGGCGATGCGGATGAGGGTTCCGGTCATTGTGTCGCCCGTGGGCGGTTTGCCGGAGTTGATCCAAGACGGTGAGACGGGGATCGTCCTGCCCCGTCTGGACGCCGAGTGCATCGCGGAGGCGATCCGTCGGCTTGCGGCGGACGAGGGATTGCGAAATCGCCTGGCGGCTCAGGCCTTCGAATACGCCGGTCGGTTCGACGGCGGCGGCGCGGTGGAGCAGGTTGTCGAGATCTATCGGAGGCTGACGAGTGGAACCTGAGTACTACAAAGGCGCCGATGCCGCGGTGTACGAACACGCACACGGCGACATCTTCAACTCGATCGAGCAACCGCGTCTGCGGGACATGTTGCACCAGGCGGTGACATCCATACGGACGGGGACCTCGCAGATCAAAGCCCTCGATTTCGGTTGCGGCTCGGGCAATCTGACGAGACACCTGATCGAACTCGGAGCGCACACGACTTCTGCGGATTTGTCCGACGACTTTCTCCGCGACATCGAGCGGAAATTCTCCGCCGGCGGCCTGTCCGAGACGCTCAAGCTCAACGGCAAGGATCTCTCCAATGTCCCGGACTCGCAGTTCGATCTCGTCGCCACCTATTCGGTCCTGCACCATGTGCCCGACTACCTGGCGATCGTTCGCGAGTTGTGCCGGGTGGTGAAGCCCGGCGGCGTTCTGTACATCGACCACGAGGCCACGGAGACGTATTACCAGAGGCCGCCGGTCTATGTGGAGTTTCTCCGCAAGGCTCGTCCCCGCGTGAACTGGCGGCGGTTCGTGTCGCTCCTGCTGGACGTGCGAGGGTACGTCCACATCCTCAGGCGGCTACGCGATCCGCGATACAAGCGGGAAGGCGACATTCACGTCTGGCCGGACGATCACATCGAATGGGACAAGATCGAACAGATTCTGGCCGGAGAGCGGTTCGAGATCGTCGCCAAGCAGGATTACCTTCTGTACAAAGCCATCTATGACCTCCAGGTGTATGACGAATACAAGGATCGCTGCATGGACGAGCGGGTCCTGATCGCCAGAAGGAGAACACAGTGAGTCCAGAGACGACAGAAACCTTCTTCGACCACTTGGGAAAGGCGGAGCAGCCGACCGGGTTGGGGATGCGGTTCATCCGCCGGGCGTCGGAGCGAATCTTCGCCTTTGCCGACGTCGCCCCCGGCAGCAGCGTTCTGGAGATCGGGCCGGGCCGGGGCGAATTCGCCGAGCTGTGCCTGGCGCGGAAGCTCCCATATCATGCGATCGAGCCGAATCCTTCGCTGGCCGAGTCGCTGCGCAGCAGGGGGGCGAATGTTGTCTGCTCGAGGGTTCCGCCGTTGCCGGCCCTGGACCGCAAGTTCGACCTGGTGGTCATGATCAACGTCATGGAGCACATGAGCGGCCTGGAGCAGGCCCTGGACATCTCTTGCCAGATTCGACAAGTCCTGAAACCCGGCGGCAAATTCCTGATCCATTGTCCGGACTACCTGAGTTGGCGGCTGCATTTCTTCAACTGCGACTTCTCGCACAATTACGTGACGACCCGGCGGCGGCTCGATCAACTGCTGGTCAACGCCGGCTATTCGGATATCCGCAGCCGTTATATGAGCGGTCCGTTCATCGGGGCCGGCGCCGTGCTCCTCTCGTCGATTGCCTCCCACATGCCGTTCGGCGCCCTGGAGGCGTGGTTCCCTCGCAACCCGGTGTTCAGCAGGCTCTATAAACTCCAATTGACCCTGTCTCGTCGGGTCGTGATTCTGGGCCACAATCGGCGGTCTTCGTAGCGGCTATGTCCATTCGCACCAAACAAATCGTCAAGTTGCTGGCCAAGATCCTGGTGGCCGCAGTCCTGTTGGCCTGGGTGTTTTCCAAGGCGGATCTCACGGACTTCCGGCAGGCCGTCCACGATGCGAAATGGCGGTATCTTGCCGGCGTGTGGGGCTCCACCGCGTTGTTCTCCTGGGTGCAATCGGTGGCTCTCCGATGGATCCTGAGGAAACAAGATTGCGAGGTGAGTCTCAACACGATCTTCGGCGCCACCTGCGTGACGAGCCTCTACGGCCTGGTTGTGCCGGGATTCGTCAGCACGGGCGTCAAGTGGTACATCCTGCGTCGGACGACCGGAAAAGGCACGAATGTCCTCAGCGCCATGCTTTACAACCAGGTGACGCTGACGGTCGTGATGATGGTCGTTGGCCTCGTGGGGATGATCGCGGTGAATCCGACCCGGGTCCTGTGGCCCGATGCAGCGGGTTCCTGGGTTCTGCCATTGCTTTGCGGCGTTCTCCTGGCCCTGATCCTGCTGGTGTCCGGATTGGCCCTGAACAAGCGGACCGGCGGGCCGGTCATCCACATGCTCATGGCGATGCTGAAGCCTCTGCCGAAGGCGGTGCAGGAGAAGGGGCGGACTCTGTTGGAGCAACTCGCGACGTTCCAGACCGCCGGCTGGCGGTTCCACCTGACGATCGCCGGGATCAATGTCGTCGATTCCCTGCTGGTGGGGCTGTTGTGGTATCTGTTCGCCGCCCGGGCGGCGTCGGTGGTCGTTCCGACGAGCGTTTTGATCTGGTTATGCGCCATCGTCTTTCTCCTGGGCAAGCTGCAGATCACCGTCGCCAATCTCGGCGTGCGCGAAGTGACGCTGGTGGGTCTGCTGGCAGGGTATGGCG
>CALMMH010000173.1 GCA_937868145.1 uncultured Phycisphaerales bacterium | reverse complement strand
GGCGCCCGTCGTCGTGTCGGTCACCCGAATGTAGAAAGTCCCATCGGTCACTTCGGCGGTGAGCGAAGACAGGTCCGATGCGCCGAGGGTCCAACCGGTCAGTTCCGTGAACGACCCGCTCACCCCTAGTCCCTGGATCTGCACCGCGTTCATGTTGGTGATGATCGCTTGGGCCAGAGTGTCCAGTTCGGACGCGACGTCGTCGAGAAGCTCATTCCTCAGCGTCACCAGCGCCCCAAGCCGCCCCCCCTCGACATCGAGGCCCCCCCCTTGGCTGCCGACCGCCGAAACCCCCAGAGACCCGTCGTCTTGGAGACCTGCCTGAATCTCGAGCGTAATCGCGCCGGTGACCACGGGCAGTCCCGCGAGGGAGATATCGACGATCCCGTATTCCCTTTCCTGCGTGTCCACATCCACAAACTGCGACAGCTCTCGGATCAATTGATCCCGCTGATCGCGAAGGTTGTTGGCCTGGCCCCGGCTGATTTCGACGACCTGGATCTTGCCGTTCAACTCGGCGATCTGTGTCACCAGGGAGTTGATGGATTCGGCGGCATTCTGAGCCTCCAGCACGAGGTCGTCCGCCAGAGTGCTCAGAGAGGAGCCCAACCGCTTGAATTCGCTGCACAACACCTGGGCGGAACTGATCACATCGTTGCGGTACACGCGTTCCAGGGGATGGGCCGCCAGTCCCGCCAGGGCGTCGAAGAACTTGTCAATCGTAGCGTTCAGTCCGCTGCCCTCGGTGAACTCGCCCAAGGCCGTCTCCATCGTGGTCATGATGGACAGTTCTTGGCTGATTTGCGCATAGGTGCATTCCTGCGACAGGATTTCGGTTTCCAGGAGCTTGTCCACCAGACGGGTCACTCTTGCCACGTCCACGCCCGATCCCGCGGAGTTGGCGCCCGCCCCGCTGTAGTTGGCGGGGGTCAATTCTACACGCTGGCGATGATAGCCTTCCGTCGAGGCATTGGCGGTATTGTTGCCAATGACCTCCAGTGCCGTCGTGGCGGCATCCAGACCACTGAGTCCTATGGCGAAATTCGACATCTGTCCATCCTGATCCAGCGAGGGGCATTCCCCCCGGGGTGTCCGTCAGAACTGCATGTTCAACACCGCCGTTCCGGTCGGGTGTCTTACGACGCCGGCGGCGCTGTACGTTGGGCCCGTCCTGGCGGTCGGACCGAAGAAAATGTGCAACAAGGATCGATTGAATCTCGCGCAATCTGCGATCAGCAGAGCGGTCACCTTGTGTTCCCGCTTGAGCCGGGCGACCAGGGTCTTGAGTCTCGTCTGCCGCTCGATCAGAGCGACGCCGTCCTCTCTTCCCACCCGGGCCGCCAATTCCGACAACGTCAGATCCCGCTCCTGAAAGCCCAGAACCGTCGCCATCTCATGCCGCAGTTCCTGCCGTTTGCTCTCCGTGGCGGCATAGGCCTCCCCCTGCGTTTGAATCTCCTCCAGAAGCTTCTCCAGCGCCTTGTCGTCCCGCTTGATGAGCAGCCCTCGGAGCAGATCCAACCGCAACAGCGTGGCCTCGATGTGCTGAATGTCCTCGTCCAACACGCCGAGCAACGCAGTCAGTCGCGTCTGGGTTCCCGGAGGAAGTCTGTCCTGGTCGGCGTTCTTTTCTCTCGTCGTCACAGTCATCGCTACAATTCCTCGTCGACAGACCCCGCGGGGTTCGCGGCGCCTTCCATCTGTTTGATGTGCTGATAGATGTCCTTCCAGAGTCCGATGCCGCCCTTGTCGGCCATGTCCTGGGCCAGATAAAGCCAGAACACTCCCCGGACCTGTTGCGCGCCGCTGTCCTCTTCATCGAAGCCGCTGTCGCCAATCGACGCCTGCACCTGGTCGAACAGCTTCGTCAGGAGGACCGACTCGAAGTCCTTCCCGATCTGTTTTTTCTCTTCGTCACGCTGAGACGCCGACAGGGTGGAATCGTCCGCATTGCGGATTTCGTCTCCGGACGACGTCGCCTGGCGAGCATAAAGAGACACGCCATACGGAGTCTGTTCCGGAGCCTGCGCCAACGGCAGAGACACCGGCATGCCTGTGGATTCGACACCGTCCATCAACTGCTCCTACATAAGGATCAACTTCGCCTGAAGAGCCCCGGCCCTCTTGAGGGCATTGAAGATCGCAATCAAGTCCCTGGGAGAGGCCCCGATCGCATTGAGCGCCTTGGCCAGTTCCGACACGGTCACCGCCTTCTCCATGGGAATCAGGTAGGCGGCCTGCTCTTCGACGTCCAACGACGTGTCCGGAACAACCGCCGTGCTCGCGCCTTCGGTGAACGGCGTCGTCGGCTGCGAAACCTCGGCCGATTCTTTCACTTTGACCACCAGACTGCCCTGCGCGATGGCCACGGAAGAGATGCCCACGTTCTCGCCCACGACGATCGTGCCGGTTCGTTCGTTGATGACCACCGTTGCCGGCATGTCGACCACCACGTCGCGGAGCGTGATTTCGTCGATGAAGGGAACGATGCCCGCGGCGGTCACTTCGGGCGGGATTCCCACTCGGACGGCTCCGGCATCGAGCACGATCGAGATACCGGAGTGCAGCTTGTTGATGGCGTCGCTGATCCGCTGGGCGGTCGTGAAATCGCTGTTGCGAAGGGTCAACGTAAGGTATCGCAGCCCCGCCGCCTGCTCGATGAACGTGGCCAATTCGGAACGTTCGACAATGGCTCCGTCCGGAATTCGGCCGACCGTCTGGTGGTTCTTCGACAGAGTGGCCTGACTGCCCGAGGCGGACCAGCCGCCGAGGGACACGCCGCCCTGGGCCACCGCATACACCTGTCCATCGAGACCTCGCAGCGGCGTCGGCAGCAGCATCGCGCCCTGAAGGGTTTCGGCGTCCCCGAGCGAGGACACGTCCACGTCGAGCCGCATTCCCTCCCGGTCGAAAGGCCCCAGTTCGGCGGACACCATGACCACCGCCACGTTTCCGCCCGTCAGATCCGAGGGCGACAGAACCAATCCGGCGTCGCGCAACACGTTCGTGAGCATCTGACGCGACAACAGGGTCTTGTCCCCCGTGCCCGCCAAACCGACCACCAGCCCGATGCCGGTGAGCGGGTTGCTTCGCACGCCCTGGATTTCGACGATGTCCTTGATCCGCTCGCAACGACCGACCCCTGCGGCGCCGAGAACCGACAACGCCGAGGCGACGATCATGACTGCCCATCCGTTTGATTGCGAAGATCGCAAAGGAAA
>CALMMH010000172.1 GCA_937868145.1 uncultured Phycisphaerales bacterium | reverse complement strand
GAGAATGCTGCGGTTCCCCGACGTCAGCATGGACGAGATCGTCTTCGTCTATGCAGGCGACCTGTGGATCGTGCCCCGCTCCGGCGGCGCCGCCCGCAGGCTCAGCTCGCCCAAGGGTCAGGAACTGCTGCCGAAGTTCTCGCCGGACGGGACGTTGATCGCCTTCAGCGGCAACTACGACGGCAACACCGACGTTTACACGATTCCCGCCCAGGGCGGCTCGCCCACGCGGCTGACGCACCATCCCGAGAGCGACCAGGTCGTCGAGTGGTATCCCGACGGCAAGAACATCCTGTACCGTTCCATGATGAACAGCCCCTCGCGGCGGTTTAACCGCTTCTTCAAACAGCCGGTCGCAGGCGGCATGCCCGAAGCGCTGCCTCTGGCGTACGCCGAGCTGGCCAGCTTCAGCCCGGACGGCATGAAAATGGCGTTTCAGTTCATCTCCTGCGAGTTCCGCACGTGGAAACGCTATCAAGGCGGCATGGCCAGCGACCTGTGGATCTACGATCTCGTCAACAACACGTCGGAGAAGTTCACGGATTTCGCGGGCACGGACGCAGTCCCGATGTGGCACGAGGACACGATCTACTTCATGTCCGACCGCGACGGACAGAAGAAGCTCAACCTCTGGGCCTACGAACTGCGAACGAAGCGGACCCGACAAGTCACCAAGTTCGCCGAGTACGACGTGAAGTGGCCCAGCATCGGGCCCGACGCCATCGTCTTCGAGAACGGCGGCGCCCTGTACCTGCTCGATCTGGACACCGAGACCTCCAAGCCCCTGAGCATCCAGGTCCCCACCGATCTGCCGCAAATCCGGTCCGAACTGAAGAACGTCTCGAACCGGATCGAGAGCTGGTCGCTGTCGCCCAGCGGCAAGCGGGCGCTCTTCGAAGCTCGCGGCGAGCTCTTCACCATTCCCGAAAAGCACGGCAGCGTTCGAAATCTGACCAACACCTGCGGTGTGGCCGAGCGCGACCCGGCCTGGTCCCCCGACGGCAAACACATCGCGTACTTCTCCGACAAGACGGGTGAATATGAGTTGTACCTCCGTCCCGGCGACGACAAAGGCCAGGAGAAGCAGATCACCCATGACGGCATGATGTTCCGCTACCGACCCGTCTGGTCGCCGGACAGCAAGAAAATCGCGTTCAGCGACAAGACCGGCAGCCTCTACATCGTCGATATCGAGAACGGCAAACCCGCGTTCGTCGACAAGGACGAGTGGTTCAACATGGCCTCGTATTCCTGGTCGCCGGACAGCCGATGGCTGACCTATGTCAAACGCGGGGCCAACCGTCACGGCAACGTCATGATCTACGACGCCAATGACGGCATGACCCGCCAGGTCACCAGCGACTACTACGACGAATCCCATCCTGTCTTCGACACCGAGGGCAAGTACCTGTTCTTCACGTCCAACCGCGAGTTCAATCCCCAGTACGGCGACATGGACTCGACCTGGATCTATCCGAGCTCGACGAAGCTCTACGTCGCCACGCTGAGAAAGG
>CALMMH010000171.1 GCA_937868145.1 uncultured Phycisphaerales bacterium | reverse complement strand
GGCACGCTGGAGGTGTCGAAGATTGCGACGGGGGCGGATGACGACCTGCGGCTGTCGATGGGGTCGCCTTGCCTCGATCTGGGCGACGACGAAGCGATTCCGGAATCCGTCGCGACGGATCTCGACGGACAGGCCCGGATCGCCAATGACCGGGTCGATATGGGCGCCTACGAATTCGACGGTCCGTTCTGCTATTACGTGGACGGAGCCGCCGGCAGCGATCTCAACGGCGGATGGAGCCCCAAGGAGGCCTTCGCCACGATCCAGAAAGGGATCGACACCGCCCGGGAGGGATACACGGTTGCGGTAGCGCCGGGCGTCTACACAGAGGCCATCGACTTTCGGGGCAAAGCCGTCACGGTGGCCGGTCTGAACGGGGCGCCGACCTTGGTGGCGCCCGATGAATACGCCGTCTCGTGCTATTCGGCTGAGGGGCTGGATAGCGTTCTGAGGAATTTCGTGATTGCCGGCAGCGACGTCGGGGTCTTCATCGCGGGCAGTTCTCCCACGATCCAGAACGTGACGATCGCCGGCAACGATTTCGGGATCGCCGCCTACGCCGGGGCCAAACCCGACATCGTCAACTGCATTCTTTGGAACAATCGCGACGGTGACCTGTTCGGATGCCAGGCGACGTACAGTTGCATCCAAGAGGGGCTTGAGGGACAAGGCAACCTGCACCAGGATCCACTTTTTGCCGACGCGGAAAGCGGGGACTACCACCTGCGGTCGGAGAAAGGACGGTACGTTTCGGCCTACGGGTTATGGGCGTTCGACGATCGAACCAGCCCCTGCATCGATGCGGGCGATCCCGAGATGAGCGTCTCGGCGGAGAGGACGCCCAACGGGGCCCGCATCGATATGGGGGCCTTCGGCGGAACGCCCGAGGCCAGTATCAGTCGATGGCCGTTCGCCGGCGATCTCGACCAGGATGGATCGGTCGATTTCCGGGATCTGGCCATCTTGGCGGAGGAATGGCTCAGTAGACTCTAGACATCGCAATCATTCAGGGACACGTCCGGAGCGGCGGACCGGACTTGGTCCCACCACACGGCAGCGGGGTTGCTTCGCGAAGGGAGCGACCCCGCTCGCTTTCTACACTTCCGACCCTATCCAAACGCCGGTTCCAACCGGAAAAGCACCGGGACGGGGCCGTCCTCGGGAACAAGAAAATTCTGTCTCGCGGTGCAGGATTTCCTTGAGGAAATCCTTTTCTTGGTTGACCTCACTCGACAACTCCACTATGATAGAGACGATGGGAAGTGGTGTGTTGTGGTTTGGGTACCAAGATGACGACGAATGCGCATGGGAAACGCTTCGGTTCGCATGGTCGGAGGTTAGCTCGCAGGGGAGAATTGAGGACTGGATTCACTCTGATAGAGCTGCTGGTCGTCGTGGGTCTCGTGTCGATCTTGACGGCCATCCTCGTGCCGGCCCTGGGGAAGGTGCGCCAACAGGCCAGGCATGTCATCGGGATCGGCAACATGCGTCAGATTGTCACCTCGGTCAACAGTTTCGCCGACGACAACCGCGGGCGGTATCCCCCTTCGGTCGCCACCATCGGCTACGGTGACAACTGGAACTGGCACGAACCCACCTTTCTGACGACCTACACCAAACGAAGCGTAACCCCCTTCCGGTCCCTCAGCACCTACCTGCACAGCTACATCCCCGACGCCGACGCGATGGTTTGTCCCAGCGCCCCCCTGAAACACAAGTACTTGCAGGAAGCGTGGGACGCCGGCGAGACCTGGGTCAACCCGGAGATCCCCGTGCTGACGAACGCCCTGCTGGGGACCTACTGTCTGTACTGGAACTACACGGGTTCTCTGGGCGAAGACATGGGCCTGTTCCGAGGTCCCAAGGGCCCGGCCAGGGGGCCTCGCGAGGGAAGCCTCCTCGTGACCGATTACATCGGTTACGATCATTCTCGCAATCCCGACGCATTCGGCAGTTGCGAACGATTCTCTCACGCGGGCATCGTCGAGGGCACCGACATCTCCTCGGCATTCTGGTCCCATCCCGGCGACGGAGTCCCGGAAGACCTGGCGAAACTGGACATCCAGCCCTCCGCCGGCTATGTGGACGGCCATGTCGAGTCGTTCACGCCGGTCGACACCGTTCCCATGCGGGCCATCCTGCGTCCTGCCACGGGTGAACCCTACGACGACGACGCGGATTATTCGCCCGGCATCTTCTTCCTGCCCCGCGCAGGCATCCGCTGAAAACGCCTCTCCGGCCCGACAAACCAACTTCCCCGCCGCTTGAAAATGATCCTTCGTACGGCTATAGTGATACCTTTCGCACGCAGGGTGGTGTGAATTGATGGTTTCAGAATACAAAGGATTGCCCCTTGAATCAGAACCACGTAGTTCAGATCGCATCGGAATTGACTCTGAATCCCCGACAGGTCCTGGCCACGGCCGAGTTGCTCGAAGGGGGGGCCACGGTTCCCTTCATCGCACGATACCGCAAGGAGGTGACCGGCAGTCTGGACGAAGTCGCCATCATGGCCGTCCGGACCCGGCTGACGCAGTTGGCCGAGCTCGACTCCCGACGCGAGGCCATCCTCGCTTCCCTCCAGGAGCGAGGGCTGCTCACCGACGAGCTCAAAGACAAAATCATGCAGGCGGACACCCAGACCACCCTGGAGGACATCTACCTGCCCTATCGGCCCAAACGCCGCACGCGGGCGACGATCGCCAAGGAGAAAGGCTTGGAGCCCCTGGCTCAACTCATCTTCGCCCAGGACCCCGCCACGGATCCGGCCGCTCAGGCCGCCGGCTTCGTCAATGCGGAGAAAGGCGTGGAGTCCGTCGAGGCCGCTCTGGCAGGAGCCAAGGACATCATCGCCGAGTGGGTGAACGAGGACCAGACGGCCCGAACCCGCATCCGCGAGCTGTTCCAGACGCAGGGTCTGTTCCGCACCAAAGTCGTCGCGGGCAAGGAGGTCGAAGGCTGCAAATTCGAGGACTACTTCGAGTGGGAGGAGCCGATCGCCAAGGCCCCTTCGCACCGGATTCTCGCCATGCGAAGAGGCGCCCGGGAAGAATTTCTGCGAATGCAGGTGGTGGCGCCCGAGGATGAAGCGACGCGAACTCTCGAAGTCCTGTTCGTCAAAGGACAATCGCCCTGCTCGGTCCTGGTCCAGGAGGCCGCCGTCGACGGCTACAAACGCCTCATGGCCCCCTCCATGGAAACCGAGATCCTCGTCGAAACCAAAGAGCGCGCCGACAAGGAAGCCATCAGGGTCTTTGCCGACAACTTGCGAGAGCTGTTGCTGGCTGCACCCCTGGGCCGTAAGAACATCCTGGCCTTGGACCCGGGCTTTCGCACGGGATGCAAAGTCGTGTGCATGGACCGGCAAGGACAGTTGAAGTACAACGACGTGGTCTACCTGCACCACATCGAAAGCCCCTCCTCGCCGGACGCGGTCAAGATCACGGCCCTGTGTCAGCGGTTCGAGATCCAGGCCATCGCGATCGGCAACGGAACCGCCGGTCGGGAGACCGAAGAATTCATCCGAAGTCTCGGACTGCCTGCCAGCATCCCTGTGATCGTGGTCAACGAGAGCGGCGCGTCCGTCTACTCGGCGTCCGACGTGGCCCGTGAGGAATTCCCCGATTACGACGTGACGGTCCGCGGGGCCGTCTCCATCGGGCGAAGGCTCATGGACCCCCTGGCCGAGCTGGTCAAGATCGATCCGAAGTCCATCGGCGTCGGCCAGTACCAGCACGACGTGGACCAGCCGATGCTCAAGCAGAGCCTCGACGACGTGGTCGTCAGTTGCGTCAACAGCGTCGGCGTCGAGGTCAACACCGCCAGCAAGCAATTGCTCCAGTACGTCTCGGGCCTCGGTCCCCAACTCGCCCAGAACATCATCACCTACCGGAACGAGCACGGCCCCTTCCACAGCCGCAGCGATTTGAAGGAAGTTCCCCGCCTGGGGGCCAAGGCCTTCGAACAGGCCGCCGGTTTCCTGCGAATCCAGGACGCGGTCAACCCGCTGGACGCCAGCGCCGTGCACCCCGAGAGCTACCACGTCGTGGACGCGATGGCGACCAACGCCGGCTGCTCCGTCGCGGACCTGATGCGGGACGACTCGCTTCGCAGGAAGATCCGCCTGGAGAACTACGTCACCGACACGATCGGCCTGCCGACGCTGACCGACATCGTGCAGGAATTGGCCAAGCCCGGCCGGGACCCGCGAAAGCAATTCGAAGTCTTCAGCTTCGCCGAGGGGGTCAAAGAAATGAAGGACCTCCAGCCCGGCATGCGTCTGCCCGGCATCGTGACCAACGTCACCGCGTTCGGGGCATTCGTCGACGTCGGCGTCCATCAGGACGGACTGGTCCACATCAGCCAGCTCTCCGACCACTTCGTCAAGGACCCCGCGGAGGTCGTCAAGGTCCATCAGAAGGTGATGGTGATCGTCATGGCGGTGGACCTGACCAAGAAACGAATCAGCCTGTCCATGAAGGACCCGTCCAAGCCCCCCGTCCCGGCCAAGCCGGCCGCGTCACGACAAGGTCCGGTCGCCAAGAAGTCGACTCCTGCCGGCAAATCCGGCCCGGCGTCCAAGACCGGTCCCGGCCCCAAGCAGCCCCCCGCCGCCAAACCCAACTCCACTCCCGGCCCCAGCGCAGGCGGCGTCAAACTCAAGTGGACTGAGCTGTGGTGTGGGGGAAAATCCGAAATTCGAATTTCGAAATCCGCAACAAACCCAAAGGACCGAAATACAAATGACCGAAACGCTGACGCCTCACGGGCGTTCCGTTTCGGTCATTTGAGTTTTGAAATTCGAATTTGTTGACGTTCCCGCCAGGGCGGGGTCGGATTTCGAATTTCGTGCTTCGGATTTCTCTTTCGGGGTTTCACCACCAGAGACATGCACCCTGATAAACCTGGTAAAACCACCGGTGCTCCATCAAAGCAAACGGCCGCCATGCGACGTGACCGTCCACAAAGGCGATACTGGTGCCGGTGGCGTGCGTGCCCTTGATGTGATTCGACCGGTCGGTGACTCCCCAGCGGGACATGCAGCCGCCGGTAGCCGCGGTGAAATCGGCCGTGTCACGATCAGGTCCGTTGCTGGCGGTGGTGTCGGTGATGAACTCCACATCGGCCGGCGGCAACGTGATCTTCCTGCCATCGGCCGTCTTGGCCTTGATCGAATTGACGGAGCGAACCCACGCTTTGACGCCTTCGGAACTCATCGGTGGATTTGCCCGCCCGCCCTGGAAATCGATGAGCCAGAAATAGCCCAGAATGCGGTGGTTGTCCTTGCGGGTCGCTTCCGCCGTCGGTTCGGGACGGCTGTACTCCTCCGGCGTTCCCGCCGGCAGGTTCTCCCCATAGCGCCAGAAAATGATGTTGTCCCGCTGCCGCCACGAGGGACAATAGAAGATTTCCCGGTCGAAGGCTCCGGTCGCCATGACGACGTCCGTCGTCCAATACGAGACGTCGAAGAGCCAGCGATCGATCTGGTTTTTCGGCAGGTCGCCATCGTAGTCGTTGGCGTACATGGTGAGACCGAGCGCCGTGCTCTTTTCGTTCTGAGCACACACAGACCTGCGACTCACCTCGCGGGCCGCGCTTAAGGCGGGCATCAGGACACCCATCAACAGCGCGATCACCGCGATCACCACCAACAACTCGATGAGCGTGAATCCCTTGCGAACCGTCATGCGCAGCATCCCTCCAACACCGGCCAAGAACCGCTGCGGCGATCAGAAGACCGGCGCCGGCTTCTTGCCCGGCCAGCTCAACTGCCACGTGTTACCCGTCGGAGCATCCTCTTCGGGCGGATAGGGAGAAACCTCTTCGACATGACTATCCACGAACACGGCGAAACTGACGCCCTTGTTGTAATCC
>CALMMH010000170.1 GCA_937868145.1 uncultured Phycisphaerales bacterium | reverse complement strand
GCAGCTTGAAGATGCGCTGCATGCGGTCCATCAGATCAGTCCCGGTATGACCTGCTTGGTGACCGCCACAGCGATGATGTAGCCGATCGTGGCCAGGGCGGCGACGAAGTACAGCGTGCGCTGGCCCTTGGTCCTGCCGCGCTTGAGCGCCATGGTGCCGAGCCAGATGTAGAGCAGCAGGCCAATGATCTTGACCAGCAGCCAGGGGTGGCTGATCGGGTTGAGGCCGCCGACCACCAGCATGGCGATGGCGGCGGTGAGCAGCAGGGTGTCGTTGAGGTGCGGCACGACCTTGACCCAGCGATCCTGCAAGCGGGGCGAGTCGAGTAGCATCCAGATGCCGCGGACCAGGAACAGGCCGAAGGTGATGTAGACCGTGCCGACATGGATCAGCTTGAGCAGGGTGTATGCCACGGTCGGTCTCCCTTCGTTGCCAGCATGTTCAACGCCATTGTTTGCAGTAATCGATCAGTGCGTTGGTGGAGGCATCGTGCCCCTTGGTCCCGGTGTCCGCCTTGATCTCGGGCAGGATCACCTTGGCCAGTTGCTTGCCCAGTTCGACGCCCCACTGGTCGTAGGAGTTGACGTTCCAGAGCACGCCCTGGACGAAGACCTTGTGCTCGTACAGGGCGATCAGGCGGCCCAGGGTGCGCGGCGTCAGTTGGCGATAGAGCAGGGTGTTGGTGGGCCGGTTGCCGGGGAAGACCTTGTGCGGCAGCAGTTCCTTGATCTCGGCCTTGGCCATGCCGGCGGCGGCCAGTTCGGCCTTTGCCTCATCGGCGGTCTTGCCCTTCATCAGCGCCTCGGTCTGGGCGAAGCAGTTGGCGAGCAGGATCGCGTGCTGGTCGGCAACCGGGTTATGCGGCTCGGCGGCGGCGAGGAAGTCGCACGGGACCAGCTTGGTGCCCTGGTGGATCAACTGGTAGAAGGCGTGCTGGCCGTTGGTGCCGGGTTCGCCGAACAGCACCGGGCCGGTCGAGACCTTGACCGCCTTGCCCTCGCGGGTGACCGACTTGCCGTTCGACTCCATGTCGAGCTGCTGCAGGTGGGCGGGGAATCGCACCAGCGCCTGGCAGTACGGCAGCACGGCGGTATACGGATATCCGAAGAAGTTCCGCTCCCACACGCCGATCATCGCATCCATCATCGCGGCGTTCTCGCGGAGATTCGGATTGCGGGCGAGGGCGTCCGCCTCGTGGGCCCCCGCCAGGATCTCCTTGAACACCTTCGGGCCGAAGGCCAGAGACAGGATTGCTCCGCCCACGGCACTGGTGGACGAGTAGCGACCGCCGATGAAATCGTCGATGAAGAAGGAGGCCGCGTACTCGCTCGATTTCGCCAGTGGGCTGGTCTCGCTCGTCACGGCAACCATGTGCTTGCTCGGGTCCAGGCCCGCGGCGGCCAACTTCGCCCGCACCAGTTGCTCGTTGGCCAAGGTCTCCTGCGTGGTGCCGCTCTTGGAGACCAGGATGAACAGCGTGGTTTCCAGGTTCAGGCCCGCCAGCACGGCATTGGCGTCGTCGGGGTCCACGTTCGAGATGAACCGGGCCTGCATCTTCAGCAGCTTTCGCTCGCGGGCGTACTGCTCCAGGGCCAGGTACAGCGCCCGCGGCCCGAGATCCGAGCCCCCGATGCCGATCTGGACGGCGACTTTGAACTTCTTGCCGGTAGCGCCTTTTCTCTTGCCCTTGTGCACCTCGGCGCAGAAGTCGGCGATCTTCCACAGTTGGTCCGCATAGAACTTGCCGAGGTCCTTGCCCCCGTGGTACACGACCTTTCCCAGTTGGCCCCGCAGCAGGTGGTGCAAAACCATCCGTTTCTCGCCGACGTTGGCAAATGCCCCGTTGTAGAGATCTTCGAACTTGGCGACAAGCTGCTGCTCGTCGGCCAATTGCTGCAAGACGTCGACCACTTCGTCGGTCGCCTTCTTGGCTGCGTAGTTGAACGTCAGTCCCCCGCCGGCCGGGATCGAGCACTTGCCGATCCGATCCGCGGTCAGCAGCGTCTTGAGCGAGATGGCCTTGGCGTCGACGCCTCGAAGCCGGCCATAGGCGTTTGTCTGATCCAAATTCTTGTACGACAGATCCATGCGATCATTCTCCTGAGAATCTTCAAAATATCCCCTATCCGAGCGAAGGCGATGCCTTCACATCCTCCGTCCTCCTATTGTCCACGAAAACCCGCCCGGCGGCAACTGGGAAAAAGCCCACACGACATCTGATGCAAGGACGACGCATGCGTCGCCCCTACGCCCGCTCCTCTGCCGGACGCGGCTCGCCCGGAATCGGAAGATTCACGGGATGCCACGGTTGCATTTTGCGGGCCGGTCCCGTATCACAAGACTCACCTTTGGAAATATTCATAGACGAAAGTGAATACCATGAATAGAAGAACGCTGCTGATCGGATCGATGATAATCCTGTTGACCCTTCCCCTCCATGCCCAGGAGAAAACCCGTCTGGTCACGGACCGCGGGCTGGAGCTGACCGGGTTTCAGGACCCCAGGCCCTATACGCCGACCTATGATCTCCGCAACGATTTCGTGATGGTATACGGAACGCACGAAAGCCGCGTCCCCGCGATTCAATCGTGGGTTGCGCAGGGCTACGTGCCCCACCTGATGACCGGCATCGCCTGGGGCGACTATCAGGACTTCAAGGACGTGAGCGGTCGAGACATCATGTCCCTGTCGCAGATCGAGGCCAACGGCAAAGAAAAGCTCCACGGCCCGCGCGTCCCCTATGTCGTGCCATCGGTCGAGTTCGCCGACTACATGACGGAAAAGCTCAAGCCCATGATCGATGCCGGCGTGCTCGCCATCCACCTGGAAGAGCCGGAGTTCTGGGCGTACACCGGGTTCTCGCCCGCCTTCGCGAGGGAGTGGGAGCTGTACTATCACGAGCCGTATGTGCGGGCGGACAGTTCGCCCGACGCCCAGTACAAGGCCAGCCGATTGAAATACTATCTCTACGGCCGAGCCCTGCGCCGCGTCGCGGAGGCCTGCAAGGAATACGCCCTCCAAAAATACAATCGCGAGCTCCGCATCTACGTCCCCACCCACAGTCTGATCAACTATACGCAGTGGGCGATCGTGTCGCCGCAGTCGTCGTTGATCGATTCGGCCGTCGTGGACGGCTGCATCGCGCAGATCTGGACGGGCACCGCCCGAACCGCAAATGTCTATCAGGGCAAGACTGAGGAACGGACCTTCGAGACCGCGTTCCTCGAATACGGCGTGATGCAGGAGCTGGTCCGCGGAACGAATCGACGCATGTGGTTCCTGGCCGACCCGATCGAGGACAACCCCCGATACGACTGGGACGACTACCGCGTCAACTATAAGGCCACGCTGATCGCGTCCCTGCTCCAGCCGCACATCTGGCACTACGAGATCTGCCCCTGGCCCTCGCGAGTGTTCCTGGGCAAGTATCCCGGCGGCTCGCCCAACGCCACGCGGATTCCCGAAGCCTACGCGACGACTCTGTGCACCGTGTTCAACCAGCTTCGCGACATGAACCAGCCGGACATCGAATGGCAGGACGCGACCCACGGCATCGGCGTTTTCATGGCCGATTCAGGAATGTTCCAGCGGGCCGAGCCTGCGTATCGACTCGCGGCGGCAGACGGCAGCGATCCGACCACAGCCGAGCGAAAGGACATCCAGCATTTCTCCGCGTTCTACGGCCTGACGCTTCCCTTGCTCAAGCACGGCGTGCCCGTCCAGCCAGTCCAACTCGACAACGTCGCCCGCTTCCCCAACTACCTGAGCGACTACAAAGTGCTCGTGCTGAGCTACGAATTCATCAAGCCCGAAACGCCGGCGATCAACCAGGCCGTAGCGGAGTGGGTCGCCCAAGGCGGCGTGCTCCTCTACGTCGGCGCCGACACCGATCCCTTCTCCACCATCACCGGCTGGTGGAACACCGGCCGGAATCGCTACGACACCCCCGCCCAGCACCTCTTCGCCATCCTCGGCCTGGATCGCAAAGCGGCGGAAGGTCGTTACGCCTTCGGCAGAGGCCACATCTTCGTCCAGAGGAAGCACCCGGCCTATTATTCCCGCTCGCAAGAGGCAGCAAACGCCTATCGCGCGGTGGTCAAACAAGCCGCCGAAGCCGCGGGCCTGCCCTACCGGGAACAGAACTTCCTGAAGCTGCGTCGCGGTCCCTACGTGATCGCCGCATGTTTGCGAGAGTCGGTCAGCGAGGAACCGCTCGAACTCAAGGGCCAATTTGTAGACGTCTACGATGCCAACCTGCCTGTGCTCGGCAGCGTGACATTGCAGCCGGGCCAGCAGACGTGGCTGTTGGACCTGAATCGCCTCGACCCGGACAAGGCCGAGCCGATAGCCTCCGCCGGCCGCTTCGAAACCTGGACGCAGACGGCCAATGGCGTCGAGTTTACCCTCTCCGCCCCAACAGGCGTAAGAATCGTCTCCCGCATCCGTGTCCCGAAGCGTCCCACAAGCATCACGATGGGAGATCAAGCCCTGTCCGACACCCAATGGCACGAAGAGAGCCGCACGGTGCTCTTCGAATCCCCCACGGACGTTTCAAGACAGCGAGTCAGGATCCGCTGGTAATCCTATGCGATTGAGGTACAATAGGATGGTGGGGGCAGGCCTCCGTGCACGGAGACAGTTGAAAGGTCTCATGATGATTCTGTCTCGTTCGCTGATGACGTCGCTGTTGGTTTCGGTAGTGGCTGCGGGCAGCGTCCTGTGCGCGGAGCCCGCAACCCAGTTGGCGCCCGGCCGCACGGTGACGATTCGATTTCCCGAGATGCCGCCCACGTTCTACGCGGTGCAACAGAAGAAGGACATCAAGGCGGAGATGACGATCTTTCTGCCCACCAACTATGACCCGGGCAAGAAGTTCCCCCTACTCATCTTCCTCAACGGCGGAGACGGCGGCACCGGCAGAGACCTTGGCGTGGCCCGCTCGCTTTCTGAAGGCAGGGATTTTGTCTGCGTCTCCATGCCGCTCTTCAAGAAAGGCGATCCCAACGCCTCCGGCAATTATGTCATGAATGCTGAGGATGGCCGGTACATGTGGCCTTTCTTCAAGACGATGCTGGCCAAGCTGGACGAGGCGGTCCCGAACATCGATTCCGCGCACCGGGTCCTCGGCGGCTTCTCCAACGGGGCCCATGCCACCGCGGCCCTCCTGGACGCATCTGAGGGCGAAGTCTCCCGGCGCTTCTGTGCCTTCCTGTGCGTCGAGGGCGCCGGCCGGCTGCAACATTACGACCTGCTGAAGGGCAAGCCCTTTCTCATGGTCTCCAGCAACGCCAAGTCGCAGCCCCGCGCCCAGCAGATTTACGACGCCGCGAAAGCCGCCGGCGCTAAGGCCACGCTCCTCGTCGAGGATGTCGGCACACATGACTTCCCGGTCCGGGCGTACCCGGCCGTGCGTCAGTGGCTGCGAGGACCGGCTCTGGAGTGAGCCCTGGGCCGCCGGCCCGTAGAACGAACCAAGAAGGATCAATGTCACACCCATTCAACGGAATTACCATTCGATTCCGCCTCTGACGAGGCGGGGGTTTACCGCATTTCGGCCACCAGCGGATACTGACCACACGAAGGAACCGCTTGCTCCGCCGACAACCACTCTCGACGCGCGTTCCATCGAGTCCTCATAACAGGGTCCGCACCTGATCGATGCCGACCCCGCGCCGTATGGCGCCGTCCCGGTGCTCGGGTCGCACCCCTGCGTTGCCCTATCCCCCGTGACGGCAAGACCATTGTACCCAACCCGCTGGCGGCCCCAAAGCGATAAACCCGAAGTATTCGGTCCAGGAACTCCGCGGAAGGGGCACTTCGCAAACCATCGTCCTTACCTTTCCTGGAGTCGGGTCAGCAAGAGAATTGGGAAGCCGCCCAC
>CALMMH010000169.1 GCA_937868145.1 uncultured Phycisphaerales bacterium | reverse complement strand
AGGGAACATCGAGCATACCGGTCTACTCCGACTGCAGGGCCGCACGTGCTCTGCCGTACGCGTATGATGCCCCCCCTCCCTATGAGGATGCGGATTTCGGGTCGGACCCCATCACCCCGGGCCTACCCCGCTACGCGATGAATCGCCACAATGGCGGGATCAATACGCTCTTCCTGGACTGGTCGGTCCGCAAGGTGGGGATCAAGGAGCTTTGGACGCTGAAATGGACCAAGGAATTCGAGCGGACGGGCTGCTGGACCAAGGCCGGCGGCGTCCGGCCGGAGGACTGGCCGGCGTGGATGAGAGGATTCAAGGAGTATTGACATCGCGGGCGACGTGTAGAAGCGTGGAAGCGTAGATGCGTAGAAGCGGGAGGGATTCGTGCCCCGCGGCCCGTGGCTCGCAGGAACCGCGGGATGGAACAAGACCGATGAACAGCAGGACAGAACAAATAGCAAATAGCAAATCGTCAATAGTAGATGCCAACGGCTTCACGCTGATCGAGTTGCTCGTGGTCATTTCGATCATCGCGCTGCTGATGGCCGTGACGCTGCCCGTGTTGTCGCGTGTGCGCAAGCAGGCCCGGGCCGTGGTCTGCCAGTCCAACCTGAGGCAATGGGGCACCTTCATGGCGACGTCCGTCAACGAGAATGGCGGACATTTCTTGTCGCCGAGTTGGAAGGACTCCGCGGGCCCCTGCGGCCCGGTCACCTGGACACGGAACGCGTGGGCATGGGGGCTGTGGAACCTCGCCGGACGGGAGGTAGGCCAAGGCATCGTGTGTTGCCCCACGACGCCGAAGTTCATCGCTTCCGAAGGGGCCGTGGATAGGCACGGCGGAACGTTCGTAGCCTGGAACGGCGGGAGTCGCGAGGTCGTCGAGTGGACGCCTTATGGCTGCGGCGTAACCTACGGCAGCTACGGCCTGAGCAACGCCGTGGGATGGAGTTGGATGCTCGACGTGCTGGAGTCTCATGAGAAGCGGATCTGGCGAACGGCGGACGTCCGCGGTCAGGACAGAATCCCTGTGTTGCTCGACAGCGGTTCGCACTGGTGTGCGTCGTACTGGGACAGTTTGGGCCCCTCCCCGCCGGAATGCGACGCCATACCGACGGTGTACGTCAGAGCATCGACGTCGGGCAACCCCGAGTGCATCAATCGCCACGACGGCAGGGTGAATGTCCTGTTCATGGACTGGTCAGTGCGGAAGGTGGGCCTCAAGGAACTCTGGAGGCTCCAATGGAATCGGGAGTACGACACCGCGGGGCCTTGGACCAAGGCCGGTGGCGTGAAGCCGGAGGATTGGCCGCAGTGGATGCGGGGATTTAAGGAATACTGAGAAGTGACTCGTGCCCCGTGGCCCGTGGCTCGCAGGAACCGCGGGACGAAGCAAGACTGATGAACAGCAAGCCGAGACAAATGGCAAATAGCAAATCGCCAATGGCAAATGCCTCCGGCTTCACGCTCGTCGAGCTGCTGGTCGTGATCGGCGTACTGGCCCTGTCGATGGGCGTCTTGGTCCCTGCGCTGAGTCAGGCCCGCCGGACCGCTCGGTCGCTCGTGAGCGCAAGCCGTCAGCGGCAGATCGTTCTGGCGGCGAACCTCTATGCGACCGATCACGAGGGCTGGTATCCCGAGTCCGTGGCCACCGCCGCGATGCTGGGCCGCACGTGGCGGTGGCAGGAGCCGCGGATGATCAAGGCCTGCTCGGCCCGGGCCGACGGCTATCGATGCTCGGCGGCGGGCTATCTGCGGTACTACCTTCCCAACGCCAAAGTCCTGTCGT
The DNA here is from genome assembly GCA_937868145.1 of uncultured Phycisphaerales bacterium. Taxonomy (GTDB): domain Bacteria; phylum Planctomycetota; class Phycisphaerae; order Sedimentisphaerales; family Anaerobacaceae; genus PLanc-01. Next base: position 4,098 of record CALMMH010000169.1, on the reverse strand, counting down.
GTCCGAGCAGCCCCAGTGTGTACCCCTATCTGAAGGATCTCTGGCGGGCGGGCGACGCCTGGGACAATCCCGACACCGGCTACACGGACGACCACGCCCTCGGCAGCTACTGCCTCTACTGGAACTACGTGGGGCACCTGACCGGGCAGGACCGCCCCTTCGCCGGACCGCAGACCAACGACGGCCGCTCTCGCGGCGGCACGCTGCTGGTCTCGGACTACTTCGGATTCAACAACTGGCGAAGTCCCGAGTCGTTCGGGAGTTGCGAGCATTTGCCGAAGGCGGAAGCGACGGCTGAGACGAACGAGGCCGCGGCGTACTGGTTCGCCAGGCCGAAGGATGAGCCCGACCGGGCGGGCGTGAACGTGAAACTGCGGGCGGGCTTCGTCGACGGTCACGTCGAAGCGTACGGCCCCGAGGCGACTACCGTTCTCGAAGTCGCCGACGCCCTGGACGGAACGACTCCCGCGGTCAGCGGGTTCGGCCTGGGCGCCGGACAATTCTTCATTCCGGCAGTCGGCGTCGCGCCCAAGCCTTGACCGAATTGACCGGATTGACCCTATTGACAATAGGGTCGGCAGCGTCAATCCGGTCAATGCGGTCAATTGGGTCACAAAGAGGCGCGTTCGAGCCGTGACATGCGTCGCCCTCATAAAACAACGGACGCCACGAACGAGTCGATCTCGTCCGCGGCGTCCGCCTGTCGAATTCGAATGATCCTCGGACCGCCCTTACTTCTCCGGCGCCGCCCACTTGACCGCGTTGATCATGATCTTCTTGACGTTGGCGTCGAAGAAGATCGGGTTGGTCTCGTGACCGACCTGGAAGTAGAAGAACTTGCCCTTGCCCACGTGCCAGGTAAAGCCCTGCTTGCTGGGGTCGACGCCGCCGTCTTTCAGGCTGGCGACGCCTTCGAACACCACCGACTCCGCCGCCGGCACGGCGTACGGATCGCTGTACCGCTCGTTGTGCTCGACCGTGAACTCCTTGACGCCCTTGGCGATCGGGTGCTTGGGATCCGACACCGTGACTTTCAGCGTGGTCGAATCGCCGAGGTAGGCGCCCCATGTGCAGGGAGTGCCCATCAGGGCCTTGTTCGGCTTGGCGAAGTGCGAGGAGTGCAGGGAGATGAAGCCCATGCCGTCCTCTTTCACGCGTTTGACGATCTTGGCCACGAGCTCGTCCTTGACCTGATCGTGTCTCTTGTGGCCCCACCAGATCAGGACGTCGGCGCGATTGAGCAGATCGTCGGGCAGGCCCTGCTCCGGATCGTCGATGCCGGCGACGACGACGTCCCAGCCCTTGAGATCCTTGAGCCCTTCGGCGATCGCGCCGTTGATGTCGTTGGGATACACTTCCTTCGGCGCGGTCCCCTCGGACCACACCACGACGCACGGCTTGGACTGGACCTTCTGGGCCACGTCGCCGGTGGTCGCCGAATTCGACTGGCATCCCGCGCCCATCGCCACCGCCATCAGAGACAATCCACACACCACATTCCGGATCATACAATACTCCTTTCGCGCGGCCCCTCGGCCGGCACAAATCCATTTGCCCCATAACCTCACGGCGAATCCTCATTCGCCCGATCGGCAACGAGCGGATCATGGTACCGATCCGGTCCCCAAGCGTCAACCCACACGTGCTCGCCCTGCGGCCGAACCGGCGAAATCTCGCCATTGGGCCGCTTCAGCTCGACCTGCAAGGACTCGACGGCGTTCGACAAGGCGCCCGGCAATGGAGGCCGTAGCGTAGACTACGGTCACAAACCAAGCGTCAGCCGACCGACGAACCTACAGACCCCGGCGATTTCGGATGCCGTAAGCCCTATAATAGAGGCCGCCGCAGTCGTGCTGAGCGTGCGGTCCGTCCAGACCCATGGGCCGTTTGGGCCGGGCGGCGGCGGAACCAGGATCCGCACAAGGACGCACAAACCGCATCCGAGAACCACGAACTGCCCCGGCGTCACGGCGGTCCAGCCATCGAACGCCAGCGTGATCATTCCCTGCGCCAGCGCGTACAGCGTGCGCAGACGGCAAACGAGAGAATACAAAGCCCTCATGGTCGGTATTCTCCGAGCAAATGCACTTGCCCGCACGGCGAGGCCGGCCCGACCATCGGGCCAGAGATGGGATGCGACGCACTACACCATCGACTTCCTCGAACGCCTGCGAGGTTAGCTGACGGGCTCGGAGCCGAGTTACCCCGTCCGGCCATTCGGCCGGATTAGCCCCAACTACTTGGGTCCCCCGCTCCCCCGGCCCTTCGACCGGCGGATTCGGCGGTTGTTCACGGCATAGCAAGGTGCGCCAAATTGTCCCTTTCTTCTACCCGGAGGACCGCCCGCAGTCAATGGGAATCCGAGGGGAACCGCCGCCTCGATCCCGTCGACTGCGATCTGAGTGGACTCTTCACTATCATTCAGAATGATGCATCAGAATTGTGGATACAACGGAACCTGGTCGCAAGCCCATGCTCCGCAACACCCTCGCCGCGGTTTGGGCCTGGATTCGCCTGCATCGAAAAGACCATGAAAGGAGATCCCGTTTGTACTTGACAATGACGCAGAGCCGCAGCAGACTGACACGCGTAGGTGATTGCGGCAAGTTGCCATCAACACAAGATGTGTGTCCCGGCAAGCTGCCATCGCCGGGAGGTGTTTCCCGACGGGCTTGTCCGACGACAACAAAGGACGTCCAGGGACAGGAGGAGTGAGATGTTCGCGAGACGACGGATTCATGGGGCATCGGGTCTATTTCTGCTTCTGATCTTGTGCACGCGTGTGGACGCCGTGGCGCTGTTCGACACGTTCGAGCCGCACGATGATTATGACACCCGAGGCGGGTTGGCCATCGGGTATCCGGAAAAGGGTTGGGATCAGGGAGATCGGTTCTCTTTCTCTGGGACACAATGGTACAGCCTCGACAGCATCGAATTGGCGGTGGCGCTGTCGGGCGGCGTCAACGCGTTGGATGTCTGGCTGATGAGCGACGCGAGCGGGCAACCGGGAGCGATCATCGAGTCCTTCTCTCTGGTCGACGTCATGAAGCCCTTCGACGGCATGCTCGTCCCGCCGCTAACTGCTTCCTCGACATTGCATCCAGCGTTGGCGCCGGACACCGGCTATTGGCTCATCGCCTCCGTGCCCGACGACGACGCGACCTCCGCGGCCTGGTACTTCAATTCCGCAGGGTTCTACGGCGACCACGCCCTTCGATCGATGGATGAGCCCTGGAGGGTCATCGACGACACGTACGGAGCGTTCCGCATCAACGGCACGCCGTGCGATGCCCCTGTGCACACCCCTGCTCCCGGCGCGTTCCTGTTGGGCATGGTCGGCGCCGGCCTGGTCCGACGTCTGCGCCAACGCGACGCCGTGTAAGGATCCAGCCGTCGAATCGACGGGAAGCGACGAACGATCGACCGCATGGAGGGATTGCTCGCGACCGTGGCCCGATGTCCATTCACAGGCGATTCGAAGCGACAACGTGTTGTCAATCCGAGAGCTACGTGGTACAGTGGCCGTCCTCTGTAAGTGACCGCGGGAATGCTCTTGGAAGGATGATCGCGTGAAGCTCGAATTTCGTGCAAGATGGGGATGGTCGGTTCTTCTTGTCGCTCTGCTCGTCGGGACTGCGGCCCAGTCCGCAGACTACTACGATCACGCGTCCATGGCCGAGCGTCTGGCCGCCGTGAGCGAGCGGGAGCCCAACCTCGTTCGCGTCCATGAGATGGCGAAGTCGCAGGAGAGCCGCGAGGTCTGGATCGTCGAGGTCGGCGAGGGCACAGAAGAAGATCGAGCCGCCCGGCCGGCGATGCTCGTCGTCGCGGGCGTCGAGGGCGACGACCTCGTCGGGCCGTTCACGGCAGTCTCCTGGATCGAACGGCTGGTCAAGGAAGGTCGGGAGGCCTTGCCGATTGCTGAGTTGCTCAAGACGACGACGTTCTACGTGGTCCCCTGCCTGAACCCCGACGCCGTGGAGCGGTACTTCGCGGAGCCCAAGATCGAGAGCCGCCGCAACGGCACTCCGAACGACGAAGACCATGATGGGCCCATCGACGAAGACGGCTGCGAGGACCTCAACAGCGACGACCTGA
>CALMMH010000168.1 GCA_937868145.1 uncultured Phycisphaerales bacterium | reverse complement strand
GTTCAGAGTGCCGAAGCCGCCGGTGATCGTGAAGCCCCTCAGCACGGCAGCGGACGTCTCGCCGTTCTCAAAGGTGACGGCGCTGCCGTCCTGCTGGGCATTGATGATCGTGTAGCCGACGATGCCGCGGTCATTGGGGTCCGTGCTCGTGACGGTGATGTTCTTGCCGTTGAAGTTGATGGTCTCGTAGTAGACGCCCGGCGCGACCAGGACCACGTCGCCGTCGCCGGCGGCCTGAATGCCCGCCTGGATGTTTGGATACTCGCTGGGCACTTTCAGCGTCGTCGCAGAGACGACCGCCGTCACAGCGCACACCATCACGACACCCGACAACACAACCCTCTTCATACCCATATACACGCCTTTCGAACAGGTGGTCCTGTGGAGAAGCAGTAGCAAGGGGGTTCCCTGCCTCCGATAGCCTGCCAGAGCATGATGATATCCGAAATCGACCGCCATTACAAGATGCATGGCATCGTCCCGGGGGATCTCCCGACCTTGCCCACGATCACTCACTATACCTGTGTTACCAGACGCGTCAGATGCGACATCATTACCGGAAAAAAGACACCCATGGCGAATATTTCCGGGGGAGTACGCATTTTGGAGGATGCCCGAACACCCTAGATCGTAACTGGACTTTTGCAAAATGGCCATTCGACCTATATTCTTCAAGGAAATCGGTTTCACGATTTCCTTGAAGAAGGGACTTCGGTGCTGGATTTCAGAGAGTTACGGTTTAAGAGAGAAAAACCGTGAAGCAGGTTTTTCTCTCTTAAAGTAGGTCGAATGGCCATTTTACAAAAGTCCAAATCGTAAAATGGAAAATCGCAGATCGTCGATGCTAGGCGCTTTTTCCCCGCTCCGGCACCGGCAATCCCAACTCCATGAGGACCTTTTTCATGTCCTCCCAGACTCGCCGGCGGTTGTCCGGGGTGTAACTCCGCAGCAGGTAGGCCGGGTGGTAGGTGGCTATGAGCTTGATGGGCGGCCGGCCGATCCCGTTGCAGTACTCCTGAAACTCGCCGCGAAGCTGGCCGATGGGCCGGTTGGTATTCAGGAGCGTTCTGGCGGCGTGGGCGCCCAAAGCGACGATGACCTCAGGATTGAGGACTTCGATCTGCTTTTGAAGCAGAGGCAGGCAGTTGATGATCTCCTCGGGGCGAGGGTCGCGGTTCTCCGGCGGTCGGCACTTGAGGATGTTGGCGATGAACACGTCCTCCCGTTGGAGGCCGCAGGCGCCAATGATCTTGTCCAGAAGCTGGCCCGCTCTGCCGACGAACGGCCGGCCCTGGGCGTCTTCATCGGCCCCCGGGGCCTCGCCCACGAACAGGATGCGAGTCTTGGGATTGCCCTCGCCGGGCACGGCGTTGGTCCGCAAACCACCCAGCTCGCACCTGCGACATTGGCGAGCCTCTGCGGCGATCGCCTCCAGTTCCTTGACGACATCGACTGCCATGGTTCGACTCGACTCCTGCGTTTGACGCCCTCGATCTTCCGCTAGCGCCGGCTCGCTCGGAGCAGGACTCGCGAAGACAACAGACTGCTCCTCGGCCCTCGACTCTTCGACTTCCCGATTCGAAGCCGAACCGCTCGCGGCGAAGGGTTTCCCCTTGACTGCAAACCCCGTGAAGAAGCTCTCCATTTCGAGGTGCTGGCGAACCACCTTGTTCAGATCGACATCCTGGGCCATGCGGCCATTGTAGCGAGATCAGCCCCGCCGGACAAGCAAAAGAAGGGCCTGCGAATCCGGGCAGGCCCTTCCTGACAACAGAGGTTTTTCACATTCGGCTCAGATGTCTACTCGGGGAGAACCTCCACCTGCACCTCGCCCGTGGCGCCGGCGCCCGGCTCGTCCTCGATCGTGTACGTGAACCGGTCGGTCCCGGTGAAGCCGACCGGCGGCGTGTAGGTGATCGTGGCGCCGCCCGGATCCAGGATGGTCCCGCCCTGCTCGCTCTCGGCGCTGACCGAGACGAAGTAGGTCGGATCGCCGTCCGGGTCGCGAATGCCCCAGCGCAGCCGCGAGACCGAGATCTCCAGCGGCTTGTCCTGGGTCGTCGTGGTCTGATACAGGATCGCGGTGGGAGGCTGATTGGTCGAAACGACCGTCAACGACGCCGGCTCGCTGAGCGTTCCCACCGTGCCGTTCGAGACCACGACCGTGTAGTCGCCGGCCTTCGACGCATCGACGGCAGTCAGCGTCAGCGTGCGCTGGGTCGCGTTCGGATCGCTCAAAGCCTCGCCGTTGAAATACCACTGATACGACAGAGGCGGACGGCCCTGCGCGATGACGGACAACGACGTCTTGCCTCCCTCGCGAACCGTGCGGGCCTCGGGCTGGGTGAGGATCGTGGGCGATGCGTCCAGCGCCTTGCCCACGCCGCGAAGCTGGACGCGGAATCCGGTGTACGTCGCCGGCAGATTCTCCGGAACCACGTTGGAGTCGTCGATGACGAAGTCCAGCGTATTGAGCCCGGCCACGAATCCCTTGTCGATGGTGAACGGCTCGGCCACCTTGTACGGCAGCTCCGCGGTGTTGGTGACGCCGGTGGATCGGCCGTTCAGCAGGATGTCGACTCCGCTGCTGCACAGCAGCCAACTGCCCTCCAGAACCGCGGTGCATGGGTCCGCCGAGTCGATCAGGAACTCGGTTCGGTAGATGTACCGGCCCGGGACGGTGCTGTTGTTGGCGACCGGACTGATCCACGCCGAAATCGGGCCGTTGTAGATGAACACCGGAACCGGGTAATCGTCGGTCCACACATACGCCAGCGGCCCCAGGTTGGCCACGTCGGGACTCTCCACGATGCTGTAGTGCGGATCGACGGAGCCGCCGGGCAGAACCGCGTAATTCGGCTCCACGCCCGTGTTGTACAGTTCCGAGAACAGGGCGCCGATCGTGAGCGTCGCCTCCTCGCTGACGGCGCTGCCGTAGGCGTTGGTCGCGATCACCTTGTAGACGCCGTCCCGCTCGAACGTCACGTTCGCAAGCTCCAGGACGTCGGCCGTCTGGCCGGGGATGTCCACGCCGTTGAACTGCCACTGATAGGCGATCGGCAGCGTTCCCGAGGCCAGCGTCTGAAGCTTGACCGTCTCGCCGTACCCGGCCAGGAAATCCGTCGGCTGCACGGTGAAGGTCGGCGCGATGCCGCCGCCGGTGTCGGCGAACTGCATTTCGTCGATGTACCGGTCGATGTTGCTGATGCGGACTTCGTCGATCAGGCCGCGAAATCCTTCGCCGCTGGGGTTTCGGCCGCTGGTGCCCACCGTGAAGATCGGCTCGCCGCCCAGGTCGTTGGCCATGGTGAACTCGCCCAGCAGGGCCGCTTCCGTCCGGCTCTCGTCGAGCAGCGTCCAGAACAACTTCAGGTTGCCCGTCTCGCCGCCGGCTCCCGTGTACGTCACGGCCACGTGGTACCACTGGCCCTGCACGGCCGCGTTCGGGCCGGAGGAAGGCAGCGCCATGGTGAAGTTCTCGATCGCGCCGTTGCTGGGAAGCCGAATGAAGTGCAGTTGCCCCGCCGTGGTGATCCGAAATTGCCACGCCCTCGGATCGGACCCGGCCCGCTCGCCGCAGATGATGTTCATGTTGTTCGGAGGGGCCAGCGGATTGACGTCCGGCCGGATGAGGGCCTCGAACGTGAACGCGCCGTCGGACCAGGTGAACTGCGACAGAGGCTGCACTCCTGCGCCCGCATACGCGCCATTGCTGGTCTGGATCGCCGTTCCGAAGCCGGTGAACGACGCGTTGCCCAGCGTCGCCGTGCCGACGACGTTCATCGTCATCGGGATCGCCGCCTCGTCGGCCACGGTCGTGCTCCCGGCCGGCTCATCCAGATGCCAGAGATGCAGCGTCCATTCGTCGACGGTATACGGGCCGACGATGCTCGCCTGACTGACCATCGAATTGCCGAGCACACAGAGCGTCAGCAACACCCCCAAAGTATCCAACCCTCGCTTGCACATGACCGAATCCTCCAGAGAAAAGACAGGAAACGCCTGTTCACCTCCGTGTCACGCACTGCCGTCGTATGTCGCCGAGAATCAAGGCCGCAAGCCTCCGCTTTTCATGAGTGTATCAGACGCCGGTCCCGGAGGTCAAGCTCCATGCACGCGAGGTCGCGATATGGCGACAGACCTGCATGATTTGCAGGTCGAAGAAAAAGAAACAGGGCCCCTCCCACACGTGGAGGAGCCCTGCCATGTCTACTGACTGTGTTCTATCACCACAGGCCGCCGGGGCGGTTAACGACCTTCGAGATCGTTCAGCCGGACGTTGTCCAGACCGATCCAGCTCTCGCCGTTGGTCGTGACATTGTCGAGCTCGACGCCGATCTTCTTGCCCACGACGTCCGGGGCCTCTTTCGCGTCGAACGTCAACGAGAACGTCTGCATGTCATCGGCGACGGCAACGTCGGCGAAGGCCAGCGGGATGCGAATGCCTTCTTCATCGTAGAAGATGATCATCCGCAGCGTCGTGCCCTGCCAGGTGTTGCGGGCGTCCACCTGCAGCTCGAAGACGTCCTCGGCCTCGATGGTGTAGTCCGTCAACTGCCAGACCGACGGATCGGCGCCCTTCAGGAAGGCGGTCCACTCGCCGTCGGTGGCGCTGTAGCCGGTCTCCACGCCGGAATCGGCGACCACGGAGTCGCTGGCCCAGCCCGGGACGTCGACGGCCGGAGTGCCGGAGACGCCTTCGCCGTTCCAGCCCTTGATCTTCTCGGCGCCGGGCTGCTCGAAGCTGGCGTTCTCCACAGCCACCGCGATCGGCGTGCGGGCGATCAGGTACGCGATCGCGTTGCTGAGGATCTGCTTGCCGACCTCGGTCAGGTTGAAGGCGCCCTGCGGCGTGGCGTCGACTTCCTGGGTGCCCACCATGAACATCATGCGTTTGCCGGCAGGAGACTCACCGGCTCCGGCGTAGTACTCCGCTCCCTTCGACCACTCGGCGATCCAGCCGAAATCCCCACCGACGCCCTTGGCGATCAGCGTGCCGTTGCCCATATCGAGCGTGTTGAGGAAGGAGGTCTGGCCGGTGCCCACACTGGCATCCAGAACCGCGATGCCGTTCGGATCCAGCTCGACGCCGGCGAACACCGGGTGATTCGGATCCGCCGCGACCATCAGGGGCGCGATGTTCGAAATCGTGGCGTTGTTGACCATCTTGAAGCGGCTGTTGCGAACGAGATACGCCGTCATGTTCAAGGTCGGCGTGGTGACGCTATTCCATGCCTTGACCTCGTCGGCAGTCGTGTTGTAGTTGCCGCTGGTGGTGGCGCGGCTGACGATGACCAGATCCGCAGTGTTCAACTCTGCGACCAGGTTGGCGTCGAGGGCCGTCCAGTAATCCGGCCGGGCGTCGACGGTGTAGCCTTCCGCGATCAGCCAGTCTTCGAGGGCCTGATCGTCGCGAACGCCGTCGGCGTCCACGTCACGGGCCTCCGTCACCAGGACGACGTTGCCCTTGGACACGGCGGGCGTCACGACGCTGAAATCGTCGAACGCGACGTAGCCGGTGGTCACGTCGTAGGTGGCGTTGATCAGGCCGACCTGCAGCGTCTCGGGCAGATCGGGCCGGCTGACGACCAGCGGAGTCTGCGTGCCGTCATAGATGCCCTGGTAGCCCGGATCGGTCAGCGGGACGAAGTTCACGCCGTCGGAGCTGATCCGGAAATAGAAATCGGCGCCCTTGCGCTCCAGTTGAATGTAGGGGTACTGGGCCACGATGGCGAAGGTGTCGGCGCCGGTCCAGGTGCCGTCGGTCTGGCCCAACTCCTCGCGAACGCTGTTGATCGTGTTGCGAGCGACGAAGGCGGTCCAGGTGGGGAAGTAGTTCATGGCCACCCAGTTCTCGGCGCCTTCGGCGCCGGCGGGGTCGCGAGCCACGATGCCGCTGTCGTTGCTGAAGACCCGCTCGGCCAACGTGCCGGCGAAGTCGACGACTTTCACCGTCGCGACGAAATCGCCCGTGACCTCGACGTAGAGCATGGGACCGGGACCCGGATCCCAGCTGGCGCCCACGGTCTCCATGTACAGAGCGCCGTCCCGACTGATGGAGGCGTCCAACGCGTTGACGTCGCCAATGATGCCGGAGTAGGTGCCCAGGCCGTCGGAAAGGTAGTTGTGGGGGATATCGAAATTGTCGCTGAATCCGGCCGCCTGTACGGACGCGCCGACGGCCAGCAATGAGATCAGGGAAACCAACCAGGTCACTCTTCTACACATGGCAATCCTCCGAAACTTCAATGGGGTTGAGG
>CALMMH010000167.1 GCA_937868145.1 uncultured Phycisphaerales bacterium | reverse complement strand
GTTTGCCGACAGCCGTAGACCACTTGTGCTTGTTCAGTTCCTCATAGTCTTCGGGATCCACGATCGCATGCAGCCCCTGCGACAGCGGGATCCTGCAAATCTTCTCCCCCGGCTCGACGATCGGTTCTCGCGGCCCGCACGTAACGCCGGGCTTGGGGCAGAAGTTCCGGCAGCATCCGCCCGCGTACACGCCGCAAGTCTTGCCGGGACAATCGGCGCACACCGAGCAGATCACCATCCCCGGCCACTGGGCCAGCGCGATCCGCAGCCACCGATCCTGAGGCCTCTTCCCATACACACAGTTCCGACAGCATCGCTTTTCCATGATTGTCTCCGTGACCCGTGTCCTGTGACACGTGGTTTGTGACTCGCGACGACATGGTTGCCGGTCGATGAAGTGTCGCTTTCGGGCCACCTGCCGATGGGGCCCGCAGTTCCATCGCATATCTCAATCCCGCACAGGCCGTCTCTGAACCCGTACGAGTTGGGTGTATTATAAACGATACAGAAGCAGTTTTCAAGGAATAACTGAAATTTCCAGCCGCCGCAAGTCCAGGCCGGACAAGGGGTAAGGGCCGCCCCAAAGAAAAGTTCGAAAAATACGGATTTGCCTCTCGCCAAGCCGCCTGTAGGGTGGGTTCTCAACCCACGCGTGTCTCTGTCTCGGGACGGGTAGAAGCGTTGAAGTGTGCATGCGTAGATGCGTTCCGAAAGAAGCGGCCGAAGCCTTCCTCGCTCCCCGACGCTTCCACGCTCCCACGCGGCATGTCGCCGCCCCAGGCCCCCGTTCGTAGTGACGCCGTGAGGCGTTATCCTCGGACTGTTCATTCCGCAACGAAACGCCCGAGCCCCCTTCAGGCCCGTTTCAATGCCTGACCCCATTCCTCCCATGCCTGACCCCATTCCTCCCCGAATGTCACCGTATCCCCTGCTCTCAGGTCGCCGTACAGAACCTCCGAGACCACGCCAGTCACCTCGATTCCTTGCTCTTCGGAGAGGAGCCGCTCGAAATCCGGCCCATAGGCCTGTCTGTATTGACCTTTCAGTTCCTCCGACAATCTCTCAACCGAGTATTTCCGAACAGCCTCGCGGCATTGGATTCGCTCAGCTCGAAACACATCCTGCCCGGCCTGGATCGCGAGGTGGATATGCCAGGCGTTGCCATCCAAACCCATCTGTTGGAGACGAAGTGCATACGCCTGACGAATCGCCGCCTGATGGTCCGGGCTCTCGAAGAAGACATGGTCCCAGCAACAACTGCCGGCGCGAGCGTAGATCAGGACGTCGTTTGTAGCGACGATAACCAGAGTGTTGAACGCGACGCCCCCCCTGTGGTAACACAGGACCGTGTAGGGGCCGTATTGCTCCTGCCAGAGCGGCGGATGCTTCTTGATCGTCGCCGCGAGGTCGTCGCCTTTGCGGATTCGCCGCAAGGCCAAGTCCTTCCAGATCGGATGGAAATGCTCCGCTCTCATGCCGCGATAGGCAAGGAGGTCCCTTTTGGAGTGAATCCCCAGAAACCAGCACAGAAAGACGCCCAGCAGGACCGCCGCGACGACAAGGCCAAACCCAGCGATCACGAGCCTCCTTAGCCATTTTCTTCGCCGGACGACCGTGGCCCCCTTGCTCGTTTCGCCCATAGAGGCCCCTCGCAAAAAGGTAATCGCTTCAGGTCGCCGCATCTCTATTGTAGCGAGAGTGGAGCCGCCGGATCAAGCCAGAAGTCACATCTCCGCGCCGCCAACCGCCGGATTCGCCGTGCATCGAGAGCAGCCGGGACGACGCGGCGTGCGTTCCCTGCACAGGCAGCGAATTTCGGCAGTTTCACGTAAATCTTTGCCGAATAACAGATTATATCTCGCGCAGAGACGCAGAGACGCGGAGACCGATCAGGAAGGGAAAAGGGCTGAGAAGAAGCAGGCCAAGGACCGCCAAGCCCCCCATTCTGTCCTCCGTCATCCGTCCTCCAGAAGCCCCCCTGCGTCTCGGCGTCTCCGCGCGAGTATCTCTTGTTCTGACCGCGTTCATCAGCGTTCATCTGCGGTTGCAGAGCCGTAGCTCGTCTCTCGTCGCTCGTATCTCGTGGGAACGCCGCATCGCGACGTTTGCCTCTCTCTTGACCGGGCCTGCGTTGGGTGGTAGAAATGGACTTGTACTTCCGAGCACTCGACGGGGTACCCCTTTGAGACCACTCCTTTGACGCGATGCCCCGCCGGCACTGACTGTTGACCGCCGGAGCCTGGGTCGTGATGTGGGCCGGACCCCGGCGAACAGGATGAAGGAGAGATCCTATGAAAGACAGCACACTCACGCTCATCATGTACTGGTCAATCTCTGCGGCTCTCATCGCGGGCGGGTTGTACGCGCTCCATCGGGGTTTCGCACTCCTGATGTCCGGTCGCGGCAAGAAAGCCGAGGAGAACACGATCGAGGCCTTCAGCATGAAGTTCACCCTGGGCTCCATCGGCTCGGTCGTCATGGTCACGGCGTTCCTCTGGGGTCTGGCGGCGGCCTGGGCTCTGCCCAACTACGAAGACCCCAACACAACGATCACGGCCATGCGTCTATCTCTGGAAGAAAAGACCAGGACCATCCAGACTTTGGAGACCGACCTCCAAAAAAAGGACAAGGAAGTGGTCGCGGTCAAGACGCAGTTGGGCAACACGATGTCGGAGCTCGCTACAGCTCGCGACAACCAGCGACGTCTGGCAGCCGATCAGAAACGCCAGTTGACTCAGGTCACACAACAGTTGGAGGACCTGCAAAACCGGCTGGAGCAGCCCACTAGGGCCCCCACGGACGGTTTCCGCGAGGAGAAGAAGATCGTCAGCGAGTCTTTGATGGATATTCGCGCCACGATCAAGAAACTGGACCAGTAGCACCCTCACGTTTAGGCAGAATCCCTACAGGCACAAGAGGGTATCCGCTCCCTGCCGAATTCGTTGTTCGTCTCTCGTCGCTCGTATTTCTCCGGAGTTAACCCTTCGTGGTGAACGGAGGAGTTGGCGGTTCTCGGCTGTCAGTTCCCGGTTGCCTACAGCCTCCGGCCTGCTCCCCTGCCCGGCTGTCAAGTTGGCGTATCGGGCGGGCGGGCAAACCCGAATTGGCACCCGACAGACCCGGCCGGAGCGGAACCCACAAGGCTGCGGCTAGATTTGGGGGCAACTCTAAATTCTTCTCTTATCGGGATTTACGGCTTGACTGGGCGGATTGGACCGGTAAGATCTAGCCCCTGGTATACCTTTTGCTCCATTCCTTTGAATTATGCGTCAATACCCGAAACAAAACCGTTTGTATCGCATGCAGTTTTAAGGAGGCACGCAATTATGGCAGTGAAAGATTTGGCGTTTCAGGCTGAGGCAAGGGCCAAGCTGCTCGCCGGGGTGGAGAAACTGGCGGCGGCAGTCAAGGCAACCCTCGGCCCGCGCGGTCGCAATGCCGTCATCGACAAGAGCTGGGGCGGCCCGACCGTGACCAAAGACGGCGTGACCGTCGCAGAGGAGATCGAGCTGACGGACAAGGCCGAGAACCTCGGCGCGAAGCTCGTAAAGCAAGCCGCCAGCAAGACTTCCAAGATCGCCGGCGACGGCACCACCACCGCCACCGTCCTGACCGAGGCGCTGTATCGCGAGGCGTACAAAAATCTGACCGCCGGAGCCGACGCGATGGCGCTAAAGCGCGGGATGGAACTGGCGGCCAAGGCCGTGGTCGACAAGCTGGCCACGCTCGCCAAGCCGGTTTCCATCGATAAGGCCGCGGACATCATCAACGTGGCGTCCATCTCGGCCAACAACGACCGCGAGATCGGCAAGATCATGGCCGACGCCTTCGTCCGGGTCGGCAAAGACGGCGTCATCACCATCGAAGAGGGCAAGAGCTTCGAGACCCACGTCGAGTTCGTCGAAGGCATGCAGTTCGACCGCGGATACCTCTCGCCGCACTTCGTGACCGACCAGGACAAGATGGTCTGCGAGATGGAGAAGCCCCTGATCCTCATCCACGAGGAGAAAATCAGCAGCGTGGCCAAGCTGATCCCGCTGCTGGAAAAGGTCGCCCAGGCCAAGAAGTCGCTGCTGATCATCGCCGAGGACATCGAGAGTGAAGTGCTGGCGACTCTGGTCGTCAACAAATTGAAAGGTGTGCTGAAGATCGCGGCGGTCAAGGCCCCCGGCTACGGCGACCGCCGAAAGGCCATGCTCCAGGACATCGCGGTGCTGACCGGCGCCGAGCCCATTTTCAAGGACCTGGGCGTTGAGCTGGACAAAATCACCCTGGCGCAGCTCGGCCAGGCCCGCAAGGTCACCATCGACAGCGACAACACCACGATCGTCGAAGGCGCCGGCAGCCAGAACGCCATCAACGGCCGGATCAAGCAGATCAAAGACGAAATCGAATCCACCACGAGCGACTACGACCGCGAGAAGCTCCAGGAACGTCTGGCCAAGCTCACCGGCGGCGTCGCCGAGGTCTGCGTCGGCGCTTCGACCGAGGCGGAGATGAAGGAAAAGAAGGCCCGCATCGAGGACGCCCTGCACGCGACCCGCGCGGCCATCGAAGAAGGCATCGTCCCCGGCGGCGGCGTCGCCCTGATCCGTTGCATCGACGCAGCCAAGTCGGTCAAGGCGACCGGCGACGAGAAGACCGGCGTCGAGATCCTGGTCAAGGCCCTGCGGACCCCCTGCTTCTGCATCGCGGACAACGCCGGCGCGACGGCCCATCTAGTCGTCAACAAGGTGTACGAGGGCAAGGGCGCGTTCGGCTACAACGCCGATAAAGACCAGTACGAAGACCTCGTCGAGGCCGGCGTGATCGACCCGGCCAAGGTCGTCCGCACCGCGTTGCAGAACGCCGTGAGCATTGCGGGCCTCCTGCTGACCACCGACTGCCTCGTGACCGAGAAGCCCAAGGCCAAAGAAGAGATGGGCCCGGGCGGTCCCGGCGGCGGCATGGGCGGTATGGGCGGCGGCATGGGCGACATGGACATGATGTAAGCCGGCCGGACGTCAAACACCAAATCACATGCAGGTGGAGTCGTTATGACAAAGCAGGAAGGAAGGCAATGGTTGGTGATCGGGGCCACGGTCGTGAGCCTGCTGATCGCGTTGGTCATTCTCGCCAGTTGCGGCGGGGAAACCAACGCGCAGGTCAGCGGGACCAAGGCCGAGCCCATGAGCCAGGACCAGCGGATGGACTGGTGGCGGGACGCCCGATTCGGCATGTTCGTACATTGGGGCGTTTATGCCGTCCCGGCTGGGACCTACAAGGGCAAGCGCATCGACGGCGGCGGCGAGTGGATCATGAACACCGCTCAAATCCCCGTCGCGGAATACGAGAAATTCGCTCCGCGTTTCGATCCCGTCGGTTTCCGAGCCGATGAGTGGGTGCGTCTGGCCAAGAACGCGGGCATGAAGTACATCGTCATCACGAGCAAACATCACGACGGCTTCTGCCTGTGGGACTCGAAGGTCACCGACTACGACATCATGGACGCCACGCCGTTCAAGCGGGACATCCTCAAGGAGCTGTCCGTCGCCTGCAAGAAGCAAGGCGTCAAGCTGTGCTTCTACCATTCCATCATGGACTGGCACCATCCGGACGCCCAGGGCCTCTCCTATCCCAATTACAACGACGGTTCGAACCCGAACTTCGGCCGCTACGTCGAAACGTACATGAAGCCGCAGCTCGCGGAACTGGTGGCCAACTACAACCCCGGCGTACTCTGGTTCGACGGCGAATGGATCAAGGACTGGACCGAGCCGCAAGGCAAGGAACTCTATGCCTACCTCCGCACTCTCCAGCCGTCGCTGATCATCAACAATCGCGTAGGCAAAGGCCGCCAGGGCATGGAAGGCCTCACCAAGGGCGACTCTGCCGGCGACTTCGGCACACCCGAGCAGCAGGTGCCTCCCGAAGGGCTTCCCGGCGTCGACTGGGAAACCTGCATGACGATGAACGACACGTGGGGCTACAAGTCCTTCGATGAGAACTGGAAGAGCACCGAGGAACTGGTCCGCATGCTCGCGGACATCGCCAGCAAGGGAGGCAACTTCCTGCTGAACGTCGGCCCGACGCCGGAGGGATTGATCCCGGCGGCGAGCGTGGAACGTCTCGAAGGGATGGGCAAGTGGATGGCCGTCAACGGCGAAAGCATCCATGGCGCCACGGCCAGCGTCATCGGCCGGCCCGAGTGGGGTCGCTGCACCGTCAAGGGCGACAAGCTGTATCTGCACGTGTTCAACTGGCCCGCCGACGGCACGCTCGAAGTGCCTGCGGTCCGGGGCCAGGTCCAAAGGGCCTATTTGCTGGCCGATAAGAAACACACCAGCATCCCGGTGACCCAAAGCGCGGAGGGGCTCATCGTTCCTCTGCCCTCGCAGGCGCCGGATGCAATCGATAGCGTGATTGTGCTCGTACTCAAAAACAAATAAATCTCGTGAGAAATACCTGTAGGAGAAGGAGTAACGCAGTATGGAACTGAGACCTCTGGATGACAGAATCGTGATCAAGCCGTCGCAGGCCCAGGACAAGACCGCCGGGGGCATCTTCCTGCCGGACACCGCCAAAGAGAAACCCATGGTCGGCAAAGTCGTTTGGATCGGACCGGGCAAGGTTCAGGACAACGGCAAGCGGACCCCCGTCTCGGTGAAGAAGAACGACGAGGTCGTCTACGGCAAGTACATGGGCAACGAGGTCGAGATCGACGGACAGAAGTACGTCATCGTCAGGGAAAGCGACCTCCTGGGCGTCCTGGAGAAGTAACCTTCACACCAACCGACGACCGGATCAGCCGGAGCGGTTCTTTTTGGATAGAGGAAACCAAACATGGCAAAACAACTGATGTTCGACGATATCGCGCGAACCGAGCTGCGAGAAGGACTCAAGCAGCTCGCCGCCGCGGTCAAAGTCACGCTCGGCCCGACCGGCCGAAACGTCGTGCTGAACAAGAGCTGGGGCTCCCCGAGAATCACCAAGGACGGCGTCTCGGTCAGCAAGGAGATCGAGCTGCCCGAGCCGTTCCAGAACATGGGCGCCAAGATGGTCAACGAGGTCGCCAGCAAGACCTCCGACGTCGTCGGCGACGGCACCACCACGTCGATCGTGCTGGCCGAGGCGATCTACCTGGACGGCCTGAAGTACGTCACCACCGGCATCAACCCGATGGCCCTGAACAAGGGCATCGCCAAGGCCGCCGAGATCGCCTGCGACTTCATCAAGTCGGTCGGCGTGCCGGTCAAAGGCCATGACGACATCGCCAAGGTGGCCACGATCAGCGCCAACAACGACGCCGCGGTCGGGGAGATCCTCGCCCAGGCCATGGACAAGGTGGGCAAGGAAGGCGTGATCGAGATCGAAGAAGGCAAGGGCGTCGACAACGAGCTGACCCTCGTCGAGGGCATGCAGTTCGACCGCGGCTACATCAGCCCGTACTTCGTGACCAACCCCGAGACGCTGGAAACCGTCTTCGAGGACACCTACATCCTGCTGTACGAGAAGAAGATCAGCAATATTCGCGAGTTCGTCCCCCTGCTGGAGAAGATGGTCCACATGGGCCGTTCGCTGCTGGTGATCGCCGAGGACATCGAGGGCGAGGCCCTGGCGGCCCTGGTGATCAACCGCCTGCAGGGCGTGCTGAAGGTTTGTGCCGTGAAGGCTCCGGGCTTCGGCGACCGCCGCAAGGCCATGCTCCAGGATATCTCGATCCTCACCGGCGGCCAGGTCGTCACCGAAGACCTGGGCATCAAGCTGGAGAACGTCGAAGTCTCCCAGCTCGGCCAGGCCAAAAGAATCGTGGTGACCAAGGACAACACCACGATCATCGAAGGCGCCGGCAAGAAGAAGGACATCCAGGCCCGCTGCGATCAGATCCGGGCCCAGATCGAAAAAACCACGAGCGATTACGACCGCGAGAAGCTCCAGGAGCGTCTGGCCAAGCTGACCGGCGGCGTCGCCGTGCTCCACGCCGGAGCCCCCACCGAGACGGAAATGAAGGAACGCAAGGACCTGCTCGACGACGCGCTGCACGCCACGAGAGCCGCAGCGGCCGAAGGCGTCGTTTCCGGCGGCGGCGTCATCTTCCTGCGAGCCATCAAAGAGGTCGAGAAGGCCCGCGCCAAGGCCAAGGGCGACGAGAAGATCGGGTTCGACATCATCGTCAACGCCCTGAAGGCTCCGACCGCCCAGATCGTCGACAACTCCGGCGAGCAAGGCGAGGTGGTGGTCGCCACCCTGCTGGAAAAGCTGGAGAAAGACAAGAACATCGGCTACAATGCCAACACGGGTGAGTATGTCGATATGTTCAAGGCCGGCATCATCGATCCGGCCAAGGTGTCTCGAACGGCGTTGGAGATGGCCGCTTCCGTGGCCGGTCTGATGCTCACCACGAACGTGCTGATCACCGAGTTGAAGGACAAAGAGCAAGAGCGCATTCACGGCTCCGTTCGATAGTCAACCTCTTGGAGAGTTGTCGGCCACAGAGGACACAGAGGGCACAGAGAAGAACGAAGATGAAAAGACGGGGACTCCGGTAGATCGACGGACCAGCCGGAACGTCCGCCCCTCTCAGCTTCTTGTCTTCTCTCTTCTCTGGGCTCTCTGTGTCCTCTGTGGCTGACTTTTTCGTACCTATGGCCAAGCGGGATTACTATGAAGTCCTCGGGGTCGAGAAAAAGGCCTCGGAGGATGAGATCAAGCGCGCGTATCGGCGGATGGCGCTCAAGTACCATCCGGACAAGAACCCCGGCAACAAAGAGGCCGAGGCCAAGTTCAAGGAGTGCGCCGAGGCCTACGAGGTGCTCAGCGACGCCGAGAAACGCA
>CALMMH010000166.1 GCA_937868145.1 uncultured Phycisphaerales bacterium | reverse complement strand
ACATGGTGGCGCTGGGAAGCGACATGCTGCGCATGCCGAGGAGGATCTTGTCAGGGCTGTTGCCGATGAAGCTGTGGCAATGGGCACACCCATTCCCAAACGCCCGGGTGTCGAGCACAACGGTTTCCTCGAAGCTCTCAAGGTTCCGCTGACAGATCCGCATCGGCTTGGGGAAATAGGACGAGGGGGTCATGGACCGGTAGACCAGATAAGGATCGATCGGTTCGGACGCGATGGTGTTGGTGAGAGTCTGGTACTGGTTCCAGGTCCCGGCGTCCGTCTTCACGAAAACATCGACGTCCAACACATGGCCGACATTGCGAGCGAGCAGATCCCTCCACTTCTTCTGGGGGATCACGATCTCGCCCGTTCTGCTGGAGACCTCAATGGGCTCGCCTGCGACAGAATGTATCCTGGCTTGATAGCTCTTACCGGGTTCTCCGATCACGAAGTTCAGCGGAGAGATATTGGGCGGAACGACAAGACCCGCATAGTCCGGCGAGATCCTGGGCTGTCTGGGCACCGCAACGACGGACGTGGGCGTCTCCTCTCTGCAAGAACCCACCCACAGAGCCGTCGCAAGGACCAGCATGGCAAGAGGCGTCGCCCAAGATCTGCTCATCATCACGTCCCGAGGCCATCCAACCAATGAACCCTTCTTATCCACTGCACGGGGGCACAGCATTTGCGGCTCGCGAACCCCGCTGGAACGAACAACCGAAAACAGCTTTTATCTGGACTTCTGCAAAATGGCCATTCGACCTACTTTAAGAGAGAAAAACCTGCTTCACGGTTTTTCTCTCTTAAACCGTAACTCTCTGAAATCCAGCACCGAAGTCCCTTCTTCAAGGAAATCGTGAAACCGATTTCCTTGAAGAATATAGGTCGAATGGCCATTTTGCAAATAGCCAGTTTTATCTTACCGCACTTCCGGGAGAAACCAACGCTTTTCCTGCGATTGGCCCAACCAGCCTTGGATTCATCGGCAACATGAATTATGATGCAAACGATCGGCATCGACGTATCGAGGCCTCATTAAGGGTCGCAGAAATGGCTCGGGAGAGCACTCTGAATCATCGGAGGTTGGAGTCCTGCCTGTCGGCAGCCATCTTTCTGGGGCTCGTCCTCTACCTCTGGAAAGGAATTGAACCTCACCTATTGTACTGGGGATTTGGGGTGTTCGCGACCTATCCGATCGTCTCAGTTCGGGACACCTTCAGCACTCCCGGCGGACCGCTGGTCACCCTGGCCGCCTTGCTGGCGCAGAGTTACTCCTCTGCATGGCTGGGCGCCGTAACCGTCGCCATCATCCTGGGGCTGCTCTTCCTGGGAATCCGCTTTCTGTTGCGATCCGGGCGGGCGGAGAGATTTCGAGACTTGGCCTGGGTTCCCCTGCTGTTGGCCCTGGTGATCTATAACAATTATTATGAAAATCCCCTTCCCGTGCTGCTGACCGTGGTGCTCTCGGTCTGGGTCGCCATCCTATATAATGTCCTTCCCGCAAGAACCCCGTCCCGGCGTGCAGGGTTGTTCCTGGCCCTCTTTGGCCTGGTCTATTATCTGGCCGGAGCTTCGGCCTTGATCTTCGCCGGCATCGCCTGTCTGACCGAAGCCGTGCTGCATCGAAGGATCGCACCGGCGATCGTGCAAATGGCTCTGGCGGTCGGAGGGGCTTTCATCCTGGGCAGGTTCTTTTTCGGCCTGGAAGCCTGGGCTGTTTACACGACCGGTACCCCCTGGGACCCCGACAAAGGCCTTAAGTTCTCCCCTCTGGCCAACTGGCTTGCGATCGTTCTCCACGCATTCGTGCCCAGCCTGCTTCTCGTAACATACCTGAGCCAGACCCTTTTGGAGGCAGAGGCGGGGACAAACACACAACGCCGGCCCTCGAAACAGAGTCCCCGGCCCATCCCTATCCCTAAGAGAAGACAGACCGACCCTCGCGTCTGGGTGGGCTTGCGGATGTTCACGGTGGGAGCGGCAGCAATCCTGTGCCTGACGCTTTCGCGAACGCACGTCCATTACGAACGAGCGCTGCATTACTACGCTCAGCATCGGGATTGGGACCACGTGTTGGCCCTGGCCGGTCGGATGCGGGGCAGACACCGTTTCACAGCCTCCGGCGTCTTCGACATCAATCGGGCCCTGGCGCATCAGGGGCGTCTCGGCAGCGAGCTTTGCGCCTTCCCCCAGGACGACATCAAGACCCTGTTCTTGGCCTTCGAGGATCTCCCGGGACGGATCAAGCACGCCAAATTGCTTGAATTATACCTGGATCTGGGCTGCCTGAACGCCGCGGAGAAAAATGCGTACGAGTTGCTTGCGCAAGAAGGGCCTTCCCCTGTCGTGCTGGAAGCCCTGGTGAGGATCCATCTGGCCAAGGGACAATACGAGCCGGCTCGGGTCGTATGTCGGGCGTTGCACGGATGTGTGGGCTCCGGCGAGTATGTGCGGAGATGGGAACACGTAGTCGCCGATCCGGCCCGCGTTGAGGCCGATGCCCTGCTTCAGTCCTGGCGAAAGGTGAGAGTTGCCCGCGACGACACGTCAATCGTCCTTTCCGTCGCAGCGGTGAAGAGTCTGGTGGAGACCGTTTTGGATCACCATCTGGCGTTTGAGTATCTCATGGCGTGCCATCTTCTGAGAAATGAGAGAACGGAACTCATCGGTCGTCTGCCGCTGCTCAGATCCTTGGGCTACACCCAGCTTCCGCGCCACTACGCCGAGGTTCTGTTGGTCCAGTCTCTCAGGACCGGGACGCCGGTGGATGCACAAGGCTGGACCATCGACCCAACCCTGCAGCGACAATTCGAGGAGATCCGCAGCATCGTGACCGAGGCCCGCGGCGACGATCGGAGGGTATTCGAAACGCTCGCGCCCAAGTATGGAGACAGCTATATGTTCTACAGCATGTTCAATCTATGTGGGCTCAAATAGAATTCATCATATCCGATGGCATCGCCTCCAGAAATGACAAGAGGCAACCGCACGCAGGTCAGTCTTCTTGCCATGGATCGTGGGAGGTTCTTCCCCAGGGGGACGATGTCTCTCGAGGGAAATCCTTTTCTTCAATCACCGCGGTTACACGCTATAATGGCGGCAGTCCGTACAGGTAGGGTCCATGATTGCTCTCATTGAGGTCGCAGAATGCGCACGTGGTATACGATCGTCCTCGTCGGTGCACTAACCCTGTCGTTCCTGTCGCCACGCGCAGCCGCGGGCCAGGAGCGCAACCAGATTTCCAGCCATGGCAACTCAGGGCAACCGATGCATTTCGTGATTGTCTCCAAGACCCATTTCGACATCGGCTATTCCGCCCTGGCTCGAGACGTAGAGCATGAATATCGCACCACCATGATCGATCGCGCGCTGGCCACCATCGAGGCGCACGGCAAGGGAGCCGAAGGCGGCCCCGGATACGTATGGACCGTTCCCGGCTGGCCCATGCGGACGATCCTGTGGGACGGCCAGGATCCCGAACGCAGGAAACGAGTGGAGGACGCGCTCAGGCAGGGCAATCTCGTGGTCCACGCTCTGCCCTTCACTTTGCACACCGCCACCGCGGATGTCGAGACGCTGGCGAGAGGTTTCGGGCACACTGACTGGGTGACGCAGAAATACGGTCTCGAAGCCCCCATCTCCGCCAAGATGACCGATGTGCCGGGACACGACTGGATCATCCCCACGTTGCTGGCCCACGCCGGCGTCAAGTTCTTTCATCTGGGTTCCAACCCGACCAACGTGCAGGTGGAGGCGCCGCGAATTTTCTGGTGGGAAGGACCCGACGGCTCGCGCGTGCTGACGATGTTCTCCAGCGGCTACGACTCCGGCTTGCTGCCGCCGGCCGATTGGCCGTACAAGACCTGGCTGGCCATGGTGATGTCGGGCGACAACGAAGGTCCCCACAGTGCCGACCAGGTGACCCAGTGGATCAAGCAAATCCACGCCAAGTTCCCGAACGCCAGGATCACGATGGGAAGCATGGACGATTTCGTGAAGTCATTCCTGGCCGAAGATCCCCAACTCCCGGTCGTGCGAGGCACGATGTCCGACAGTTGGATCCATGGCCCGATGTCTTCGCCGAAGGCCGCCTGTGAGTTGATGCGAATCCGGCCCCAGTTGCGAACGATGGAGGCTCTGCGGACTCACAACATCATCTGGGGCATCAAGTTCATCCATACCCCCGAGGTCATTGCCGACGCCTATATGAACTCCCTGCGATGGAGCGAGCACACCTGGGGCCTGGCCAATCAGCACTTCGTGCCCAGCCTTCACGGCGAGGACTTTTATGCAAATTATGCGGCCGGACTGACGCCCAACTACCGACATATGGAAACCTCGTGGGAAGAACACGACCGGTTCGCGATGGGCATCCAGGATCAGGTCATTCCCACGATGTACGACGACCTCAACACGCTGGCGGAACACGTCGACGTCCCCGGCATGCGTGTGGTGGTGTACAATCCACTGCCTTGGACGCGCGACGGCGTGGTGAAGTTCGCTTTCCCCTTCATGGGCACCATCCAAAATCACAATGCCGTCAAAGACGTAGACACCGGCGAGCTCCTGCCGCTGCAGAGTTGGGGCGCCGACTCGCACCGCAACGGCGAGTTCGTCGCCAGGGCCATTCCGCCCATGGGGTACAAGACTTATGTCTTCGTAGCCGAAGCCAAGACAGCCAAGCCCCACATTACAGTCGATGCCGCCGTGAATGTTGTGGAGAACGCCTTCTTCAGAGTGCTGCTGGACCCCACTCGTGGTTGCATTAGGAGCATCGTCGACAAAAAGACCGGTCGTGAAATGGTCGACGCGTCCGCTCCCCACGGCTTTGGCTCTTACTTATACCAGCAGTTCGACCGGGAGGAATGCGACGCCTACGTCAACAGCTACGTCCTGCCTCCCTATCACGGCTCGCACCGTAGAATCATCGGCAAGCACAACTACGTGCCCCAATCGGCTCGGCATGTGGATTTCTCGCCCAGTCCGCTGAAGCTGGAAACCACTCGCTTTGCCCACACCGTCGTCGCCAGGCTCATTCCCGCCGCGCCCGCCAATCCGTCTCTCCACACCGCTTCTCTCTCGGTGACCTTGTACGAGGATCTGCCGTGCATCGATTTGCAGTTGCACGTGATCAATCATCCGGCCACCGAGAATCCCGAGGCCGGCTGGTTGTCCCTGCCCTTGAACGTCGAACAACCGCGATTCCGCATCAAAGGGCCAGGCTCCATCTTCGACCCGGCCACAGAGGTGCTCAAGGGCAGCAACTTCGCCTATTTCTGGACGCAAGGCGGTCTGGCCGTGATCGATGACGACGGCAGCGGCATGGGCATCGCCCTGCCCGACTGTCCGGCCGTCAGTTTCGGAACGCCGGGCAGCTATCGTTTCATAAGTCAGTGGGATCAACCGAACTCACACGTCTACGTAAATCTGTTCAACAATCAGTGGAACACCAACTTCCGCTCCTTCTGGCAGGGAGATCTGACGGTACGTGCCCGCCTCTGGACCATCGACCGCTACACGCCGGAGAGGGATCTCACCACGCCGCTGACCGAGACGTTCACGCCTCTGCTGGCCGGCATGTGCAATTATGGAACAGGCACGCTGCCTTCGACCTCGCAAGGTGTGAGCCTGTCTCGCAAGGGCGTTCTGCTGACTGCGTTCGGCCCCAATCCAGACGGCCAGGGCACTCTTCTACGAGTGTGGGAAGACGCCGGGCAGTCCGGGCCGCTGACGGTCACCCTGCCCCGCCAGACGCGCGTCAAGAACGTCCAGCCGATCGATCTCCGCGGCCGACCTGTGGGCTCGCCTATCCCGATAGTCAGCGGTGGATTCACATGCGAGCTGGGGGCCTTTCAACCTGCGTCGTTCATGATGCAATTCGACGGCGCGCCCGACACAACGCAATGAGGATCAACGCACGAAGATTTCGCTTGATGCCCCGGCGTTCCCAGACAGAATGACCGCTCGCTTGCCCCGGGAAGGATTGTCGGCCCGCGGTCCGGCCGGCGTCCACGCGATTGGATCCATGCACATCTGACGCCTGGTGCGCTCGGGATTCCACGAATGGTAGACGATGAAATGCGTCCGGCCGTCGGGACCGAGGACCACGCTGTTG
Source organism: uncultured Phycisphaerales bacterium (assembly GCA_937868145.1). GTDB lineage: Bacteria > Planctomycetota > Phycisphaerae > Sedimentisphaerales > Anaerobacaceae > PLanc-01. The sequence continues at coordinate 2,701 of CALMMH010000166.1, read as the reverse complement.
TGGCCCGGCCCGATCAGTTTCCCTGGAATGCTCCTGAGCACGGCGGCGCCTTCAAGATCGGCTTCGTCCTTGTAGGAACCTGTCACGTGGTCCGCAACAGCGAAGCCGACGCCGTAACCGGGCGTCTGCCAGTTGCCGCCGGAGTAGAAGCAGTAGCACCGGCCCTCGTGTAGAACCACGAAGGGAGCCTCAACCGTGTGCCAGGCGTCGAAGACCCGGCCGTACATCGTGCGGTTGCGCTCGTAGATCTGCCAATCGCCGACAGCCCGCAGGACGGTCGTCACCGGCCCGGCGATGGACGTCATATCGTCGGACAATTCCGCAACCGCCAGCGCTGTGCCCACGCGATCATCGAGGAAGTCTTTCGCGAAGAACAGATACCACTTGCCGCTCTGCGGATCGCGGTATGGGTGGCCATCGATCGAAAAAGGCTCGTCCGGAAACAGGATGCGGCCTGTGTCTTTGAATGGCCCGGCCGGGCGGTCCGCGACAGCCACACGCATCTGATACTCGCCAGCGTAATACAGATAGAATTTTCCGTCTTTCTCCGCGACCTCCGGCGCCCAATAGGCCTTCACCTTCGTATCCGCGAGCGTCTCCAGTGCGTTGCCCACGAACTCCCAATTCGTGAAATCCTTCGAGTGCAGCACCGGAAACTGGCGACCCTCGCGCTCGGGACCGGTGCCGTAGGCATAGTACTCGCCGCGGGTCGTGAGGACCTGTGGATCGGCCAGGTATCCGTCCCAGAGGGGATTCTCATACTCCAGCGTGATACCGGCAGGAGCGGAGGCGGAGTCTTTCTTGCGATTCGAAGGTTCCGCCAGCACGGCGTCGAGCGACAGAGGCTTGCCGAACTCAGGCACGCCGTCGGCGCTCCACGTAAACTTTTGGGCCCGTGTCGTGCGTCCGGCGTACGTGTAATTCGATGACGTCTTGCCATGATATACGATCCAGTCCTCGGTACCGTCGGGAGACTGAAAGAAACCATGGTGCCCCGGCCCAAACACGCCGGCATCGTCGTTGCGTTCGAACACAGCCTCGGGATGCTGCACCCAGGAATTGGGGTCCATGACATCCGCCAGTTCGTCGGCGACGAGCATGCCGAGTTTGTAGTCGGGCTTGCCGGTGTCGCAGGCCGAATAGGTCAGGAAGAGCCTGCCATTGCGATGCAGAACGACAGGGCCTTCTCGAACCTCTTCGCAGCCGAAACCCGAAGCCTCCAATTGCACGCTGGGGCCGTCGAGAGTCCACGGATTGGCCATCTTCGCGATGCGGATGCGGTGGCCGGGATGCGCCGCCCACAGGAAATACCACGCTCCATCGCCGGGATGGTGAAAGACGGAACCGTCGATGGCATAGAAGTCGTTGGCCGGGTCGAAGAGCCGCCCTTTGTAATGGTACGGTCCCAGAGGGTCGTCGCCTTCGCTCTCCAGCACGTGCATCCGATGAGTGGTGTCCACCTTGCTGGCCGCCATCGCGGTGTAGTACAGATACCAGCGGCCGTTGATGAGATGGAACTCGGGCGCCCAGATGCCATGCGAGCGGCTGGGATCGTCATCACGCCAGACGACTGTGCCGCGGGCCGTCTTCAACTCCGCCAGCGTGGACGCCTTCCACATCCGGATGCAGTTCCCCTGCGTCGTGGTGAGATAGTAGTTGCCTCGATAGGATCTCATCCACGGGTCCGGCCCGGGATTGATGGGGTTGGTGAAGGTCCCGGTTGCTTGCTCCGCGGCCTGCCCCGTCATCACGATCGGACGAATGAGACCGTTTGCGTCATACTCCACCGCATCGATGCAGATCTGACGGGAGCCGCGATAGGGACCATCACCTGTTTGCTTCTCCCACCGATGATAGACAATCTGCCATTGGCCCGTGAGTGGATTACAAATGAAGGAGTGATGCCCCGGCCCTTTGCGCGTCGCATCGCTGACCAGGATCGGGCCCCGGTAAGTCCATGGTCCTGCGGGCGTATCGGCCGTCACGTAATGAACGGAATAGGATGAATGCTGCCAGCTGCCATGACTGTAGGAGAGATAATACCGCCCGTCGTGACCGTGCATAAAGACGCCTTCGGTGAACTGGGGCGGGGTCTCGACAGGAATCTCACGCGCAATACTCACCAGATCCGGATTCAATTCAAAGACGCGCAGCTTCGCCCCTGCGCTGCCGCCGGCGTACAAATAGGTGACTCCCGATTTCGGATCGGCGAACGCCATCGGATCGATCGCCTCGAAGCCATCGCCACCTGTCAGCAGCGGCCTGCCCCAGTCGCGGAAAGGCCCCTGCGGCGCATCGCCAACCGCGACCCCGATCCGCGAAGGCGTCGGGTTCTGCGGACCGACCGAATAATAAAAGTAATACCTCCCCTCGTGGGCCAGCACGGCCGGCGCCCAGGCGTGGTGTCGCTGTTGGCCATCGTCTTGGATCCAGGCCACATCCTTGAGATCCAGCACCGGGCCCTGACGCTGCCAATCCGTGAGATCCACCGAGGAGAAAGCGAAAAAACGCTCCCCCTTGCCGTCGCTCCACGTGGGATAGATCCAGACCGTATCGCCCAACACAATCGCATGCGGGTCCGCCCCGGGCAGGATCGGATTGGCTGCGTGAAGAAGCCGGGCACAACACAAGCACAGCAGAACGAGCCCCTGTACGCGCAAGGTGAACATTTCACCGACGCCATTTTGGATGACGCCTGGAC
>CALMMH010000165.1 GCA_937868145.1 uncultured Phycisphaerales bacterium | reverse complement strand
AGTTCGAGCATTTCGGCTCCGGCGGCGATCGCCTCTCTCACCTGCCGCTTCGCCTGGTCCAAATCCTCTGCCGCGATGGGAATTGCCAAATAGGTCATAGTGCTTCAGAGATATAGCAGCCATAAGGGCACAAGGCAAGACCCAAGCCAAAGCCGCCAAGCGATCGTTGCGGATATGCCTCGAATCTCCTGAGGAAAACACTTGACGGATCCCACCAAAAAGCCTATACTGCGGCCGTTCGGTGGGGAGCCACGAAAATTGGAGGCCGGTTGGGGCCCTGTGGACCAACTTGCTTGAATGGAGTTCGCGGCTTGGGTTGGAGCGCCCTCAGGGGCAAGGACGCAGACATTTCATGGTCACACGCTGTTTCTCTCGCATCGTTCTCACGGATTGTTTTTTTCTGTTCCTGCTTCTTTTCGCCGCAGCCGACATCGAGGCCGGAGTCGCCACACCTCACGAAGCCCGGCAGGTCGTCTCCGGCTGGCTCACAGACAATGTCGAACTGTTCGGCGTTCCGCTAGGCAGAGACATCGCGGATGTCGAGGCGTTCGCAGGCATCGACGGCCAACCGATCTATTATCTCGTTCACCTGAGTCCCTCGGGCTTCGTCGTCGTGTCGGCCGACGACCTGGTCGAACCGATCGTCGCCTTTGCGGACGCCGCAGACTACGAGCCTTCCGACGACGACCCGCTCACGACGCTGCTCGCCGGCGACCTGAACCAACGGATCGCAGCGGCCTACGAATCGGCTTCGAACCGGCTTCAGGCGCAATCCCTGACCCCAGCCCAATCGAAATGGCAGGAACTGATAGGCCGAGCAGATCGAACCCCGGATGAGATCGGCATCCTTGGCCAGAAGACCATTTCGGACGTCCGTGTCGCCCCGCTCGTGAAAACCCGATGGTCCCAGAGCAGCGTCTGCTCCGCCTACTGCTACAACTACTACACTCCCAATCACTATCTCAGCGGCTGCGTCGCGACGGCTATGGCCCAGTTGATGTACTACCATCAGTACCCAGCCATGGGAATCGGCCAACGTTCCTTTACGGTCGGCGTCGCCGGCAACGACCAAGGAGTTTACACTCGCGGCGGCAACGGCTCCGGCGGCCCCTACTCTTGGGACGACATGGTCCTGTCCCCCGGCTGCAGCACGACCCCAGAACAGCGGCAAGCCATCGGGGCCTTGTGCTATGACGCCGGGCTTGCGGTCGGCATGGAGTACGGGGCGAGCGCATCCTACGCCGACGCCTTCGCAATCCCGGACGGCTTGACCGAGGTCTTCCGATTCACCAACGCCGTCAACGGAGCCAACGGCGGCAAAGAGATCGGAACCGGCCTTGTCGGCATGATCAACCCGAATCTCGACGCCGAGTTGCCGGTCCTGCTGACCCTGCTGGGCAACGGCGGGCACGCCATCGTCGCGGACGGCTACGGCTACGACCTCTCGGCCCAAACCCGAACCCTCTATCACCACCTGAACATGGGCTGGGCCGGAACCAGCGACCTGTGGTACAACCTGCCGGACGCGGGCAACTACAATGCCGTGGTCGCATGCGTCTACAACATCTTCACCGAAGGCCAAGGCGAAATCATCAGCGGGCGCGTCACAGACGCCTCCGGCCAGCCGCTCGGCGGCGCTACCGTTCGAGCAAAATCCCATGACAGCATGTACGAGGCGACCACCAGCGACAAAGGCATCTACGCCCTCGTCAGACTCCCCTCCGACAGCCCGTTCGCCATCGAGGTCGGGAAACCCGGGTTTGCCTTTCCGCAGCAAGCGGTCGCGACCGGCTTGTCCCGCGACTGGAAAGCCTCGTCGGGCAACCTGTGGGGCGTGGATTTTGTCGGGATCTCAACCGTTGATTCCGACGAGGACAACGACGTGGATTTCACGGATTTCGCGTTCCTGGCGAGCGAACCATGGAGTTACCCCGACCTGGCCGCCTTGGTCGCCAACTGGCTCACAGGCGTGACTCCCCCGCAAAGCATCCAGATTCTGTCAATCTCGGACAACCGTATTGCATTTCCGAGCCCGATCGAGTAGAATCCTTCGTTTCGGGTTTCGTAGAGGTCATGCAATCACCTGTCCCGACGCGCAGCCCCGACGCGTAGCGGCGCTCGGCGCCGGTGGCGGGCCCAGATTGCCGGTTAGATTGTGAAATCGAATTATGCCGGATATGCGGATCAAAGTCCCCGGAACGCCGGAGACGCAGTACGAAATCGTCATCGGATCGGACATCCTGCCCTCGGCGTGGGCCCAGATCAAGGCCGCCCATACCCAGTACAACCGGTTCGTCGTCACCGATGAGCACGTGATCGCCGCGGGCCATCTGGACGCCCTGCTCGGCGGCCGGCCCGCTCCCTACTTCGCCATCAAGCCGGCAGGCGAGGTCTCCAAGACCATCGACACCGCGGTGGCCATCGTTGAAGCGATGGAGAAGGCCTATCTCGGCCGGGACACGGTGGTCATCGCGCTGGGCGGCGGAACGGTGGGCGACATCGCAGGTTTCGCGGCGGCAATCTTCAAACGCGGCGTCCCGGTCGTGCAGATCCCGACGACGACGCTGGCCCAGGCCGATTCCGCCATCGGCGGCAAGACCGGCGTGGATTCGAGCGTGAGCAAGAACGCGTTCGGCGCCTTCTGGCACCCCGCGGCGGTCTACATCGACGTGGCGGTCGTCAAGACCCTCGACGACCGGCAATATCGCTCCGGGCTCGTGGAATCGGTCAAACACGGCCTGATCGCGGACGCCGGATACTTCGAATTCATCGAAGGCCATCTGGACGAGATCCTCGCCAGAGATCCGGACACGCTCGAAATGCTGGCCCGCTACAACTGCCGGATCAAGGGCAGCGTGGTCGAGGAAGACCCCTTCGAAAAGAACAAACGCCGGATCCTCAACTACGGCCACACGGTCGGCCACGCGGTCGAGGCCGCGAGCGACTACGAAATGCTCCATGGCGAGGCCGTCGCAGTCGGCATCATCGCCGCCGGACTGATCGAAATCGAGCTGAGCCTCTCGAAACCAAGCCAACTCGACAGAATCCGAGCCATCTTTGAAAGGCTCGGCGTTCCCGTCCGGGTCCCGGCAAGCATGGTTCAGGAGAAATTGATCGACCTCATGCGGCACGACAAGAAAGCGGTCGACCAATGGCCCCGATTCGTCCTGCTGGACCGCATCGGCCAAGTCCGCTGCGAAGACGGCCAATACGCCGTGCAGGTCAGCCGTGAAGTCGTGGTGAACGTCCTGAAGAAGCTCAGATAGCGGACCCGAGGCATGATACCATAGCCGTGGCATGGTTCAACGCCAGTGCGACAAGACAACCGTAGACGCACTGCATTTCCGTAGTTGTCCGAGCATCGTGGGCCGATCGCATTCGCGGCGTGCGTCTATCGCTTTCGGGGT
>CALMMH010000164.1 GCA_937868145.1 uncultured Phycisphaerales bacterium | reverse complement strand
GATGTCCAGAGGAAAAACAAGAAAATAAGCGGATATCAGTACTGATATCGCGGAAAATGCATAGACCGACATGGACTGCCACACCTCCCCCCACGACACAACAGGCTGGCTCTGTCCAGAGCGTCTATGTGTGTCCGTTCCGGTCCGTGTTCGTCCGCCACACATGTGAGTTCTGCGGCCGGACGGCCCGTGAAGCACATAACCTCTGCTATCCCATGCCTTTATAATCCTCACTCTTGCCGAGGCGTCGCGGTCGCCGGAGCCATCCAGCTCAGTGAATAGGCGGGAAATGGATCGTGGGATGCTTGGGCGTCAGCCACAGCCAGGGCGACAGGACGCCCATCAAGGGTAGAAACAGAAACGGAATCGCCACCGCCAGAGGGTAGACCCACCATCGCGGGCACCGGGCGGAACGCTCCGCGGGCACGCAATACGCGGGCAGCCACACCATCAGGCCGTAGACGAAGATCCAGAAGGCGAAGTTGCCCAGATTCTGCGGGCCGAAGGAGATCGTCTCGGCCAGAAGCCCCGTCAGGCCGAAGAGCACGAACACCGCCAGCGGCGGGAACCGCCACCGCCGGAGCATCACCGCCCAGCCGATGAACATCGGCACGAAAACCACCACGCTGTGATACAGCACGACATCCAGATAGTTAGCCGAGGCGGTGATGTACGCTTGGCCCACTGGCACGCCGAACAGCGGCGCGCAATTGGTCATCAAGGTGGTGATCGCCTCTTCCACCAGGGCAAGCATCACACACCCCAGCACGAACTTCAATCCCCAGGGCAGGCGGACACGGGCCGCCAGACGTCGCCAGAACTCCCGCCAACGCCACATCGTCAGGCCGCACCCGCCGACCCAGATCACGATCAATCCCCAAGCCATGCCGATGACAGCCCGATGAGTGGGATTCGGCCAGTTAAGCGCCAGCACCACGCCCGAGACCAGGATCATCCAGGCGGCAAGACTCAACACCAGGATCGCGGCCCTTTTGTGGGTCATAGGCTGTTACCTCAGTCGGCGAACCGACGCACCCCCACTTCTACTCCGACGACCCCGCCGCCGCAAGAATGGCCGCGACGAGTACGTCGGCGCCGGTCACCCCTACGAATCGAGTCACCTCGATGCCCTCGCGGAACAGAATGAGCGTCGGAATGGAGGTGACGCCATATCGCAAGGCGATGGCCCGCGATTTGTCGATGTCCAGCTTGGCCACCTGCGCCCGGCCCTCAAGACGGTCGGCAACCTCTTCGAGAATAGGGGCCTGGGTGGTGCAATGCGAGCACCAGGTCGCATAGAAGTCCACCAGGACCACGCCCTGAGCGATCTGGGCGTCGAAGGTGGTCGCGTCCAGCTCAATGACAGGCAGCCGCACAGGCGGCCGGGGTTCCCACCACAATCGGGGGTAGTCCTTCCCTTCATCGATCCACCAGACATCCTCCGTCCCATTGGCCGTCTCACCCCCAAAATCCCACCCGGCGTCGAGGAAGATGTTGGCGGATTGCATCTCGGCGGTGGTCTTGCCCGTACCGCCGTCGCTGGTCACCTGACCTGAGGTCCGGACATCCCAGAAACTAGAATTGATGCTACCGCGGTTATAGCCCACAAGACCGCTGACATAAACGCTTCCGCCAACGGAGCCAACGCTGTAACTACTCGTGCAGACGCCACCATCGTTGCAGCCTACGAGACCTCCAGTATAGGAGTATCCCCTGACCACGGCCATGCTGTAGCTGTTGGCGACGACACCACTGTTTGATGAGCCCACGAGGCCACCAACATAGACACTTCCGCTGACCTCGCCGGTGCTGCAACAACTCCTGATGACGCCGCCGTGGTCCCCAACCAAGCTTCCGACGTACCTCCCCGTCCCATCGATGCTCACTGCGTCCATGCCGAGATTGGAGATCGTTGTTCTGGATTGCACTTGCCCGATCAGCCCCAGGTAACCGCCCCCTTCGATGCGGAGGTTGCTCAACACACAACCGTTGCCCTCGAAGTAACCGCCAAACCAGGGGATGACCGCTGTGGACCAGGTGATCCCGGACAGGTCTATAGACGTTTCCAGCCGGTAGTAGGCTCCCGGCTTGAACCAGATGGTTCCCAAATCCTGTGTGCTGCGAATAAGATACGGATGCTCTGGTGTACCGAATCCTTCGGGCATAGCAGGCCGGTAGCCTGAGAAACATCTCAGCGTCGGGCACTCGCCGGGCATCATTTGCCACAAATCACAGGTTCCACAAAGAGACTCATCGACGAAATCCCATCCGGCGTCCAAGTAGGTTTTGATGTCTCGCATCCCCATGGACGTTAGACCGGTTCCCCCCGCACTGGAAATCTGTCCCGAAGTTTGAATATCCCAGAAACATGACATGATGCTGCCGGAACTACGTCCCGCAAAGCCGCCAACATCCTGATTCCCACTCACCCGGCTGATGCAGTAGCTGTTGCTGACGTTTCCAATGTTGTTGCTCACAAGACCACCGACACTGTCATATCCACTGACAGTACTAGCACCATAGCAGTTGATGATATTTCCATAGTTGTAGCTCACGAAGCCGCCAACCGATGAGAGTCCACTGATCGCGCCGACGCTGTAACAGCCAGTAATGCTTCCATAGTAATTGTAGCTCGCAAGCGAGGCGACGGCCGTACCTGTCCCATTGACGTCCACTGCCTCCAGGCCAAGATTGCAGATCGCCGAAGATGGCCCCAATGCGCCAAACAACCCCAGGTAGTCCTTCCCTCGAATCGTCAGATTACGGATCGTCCTGCCGTTGCCGTCGAAAACACCGATAAAGATGGGACGCACAGGACCAATCGGACGGGCAAACCCACGAACTGGCGAAATGACAGCATTGTCGAAAACCTTACCCCCGGGCAGGTTCGAGTCCAGGTCGATGTCCGACGTCAGGATGAAATGCTTGTCATAGTCCGCGGAAGTTTCGCCCAGGGCGATCAGATCGGCGGCTGTGGCGATCTGGTAGGGATCGTCGGGCTTTCCCGTGCCTCCGCTGTACTGGGCTGTGGCCGTTGAAACGAGGATTAGAAGCGACAACACCGTTGTCACATGCAGGCTCGTCCTCGGCTCTGCTTCGGTCGTTCCTTGGAATCTGTACGAGATGTTCATGCACCACCTCTCGCTCTCAATCGGGCCGCAATTCGTTGCGACACAGTCATTCTACCAAATCGAGGACGCCAGAGGAATGGAATCTGTGGCTGGCGACAGATGGGGGGCATCACCTTGGCGACGGCGTATAGGCCGGAGCTTCCGTCGGATAGAACTCCGTGCGAAAGACCTCGGCTAGCGGGTCACTGAGGTATTGCAGGGAGAAGTGCAGGTTGCCATGAGCCCCCTGCCGCCGGCAGAGGTCGTGCTGGCTGCGGATCAGGTCGAGAGCCCGCGTA
>CALMMH010000163.1 GCA_937868145.1 uncultured Phycisphaerales bacterium | reverse complement strand
ACCGGTTTGGGCAAGGCTCTCGGTGCGTTCGGCGGCACGGACGATCAGACCTTCTTGGCTCGTGACAACGCCTATATATTCAAAGCCGGTGGTCCCGGGCTTCGTTTCACTACGGTGGGGGTGCAGGATCACGACACACCGAAAACCGCTCTCGATGTCGAGAAGTGGCAGCATGTGGCGGTGACATTCCGGCCTCGGACAGCCGGAGGCTGTGTCTTCTACATCAACGGAGTCGAGTGCGGCCGGACAGATGCTTCGACTATCCGTCCCGGCACGGGACCGGTTAGTCTCGCGAAGGATCAGTGGCCCGCTCAGTTCTATAACGGTTCGATCGACGAGGTCTGTGTCTTCAACTATATCCTTGATGCCGATGAGGTGAAAGCCCTGTATGAAGGCAAGAAGCCGACCGACATTGTGGTTCGTCCGGTAGCCTCCGCACCGACGCCGGTCGTCGCGGCCGAGCCGAATGCACTGGTTCAGCCCGTGTCTACGCAGCCGATGGCGGCTGAGACGACTCCGCAAAGCGGCAAGAATGGGATTGCGGTGGTGGCCGTCATCGCCATTGTCGGCGTGACGGCGGGCGCTTCCTTCTTTATGAAGCACAAGAGTTCATAGGTATAGATGCAACGGACGCAGGGTTCCTCGGATCTCCTATCTGAGGTGACCAACCAATTGACAAACGGGGCGGTCGATACACTGGATCGATCGCCCCGTTTCAGTTTTACCTAGCTGAGTCGTAGGTTTTGAGCTATCCCGGCAAGGGTCGGGTTCATTTGATCCCCAGTACGTCGGCCATGGAGTAGAGCGTCGCGGGTTTTCCGTGAATCCATTCTGCCGCTCGCAGGGCGCCTCGGACCAAGGTGTCCCGGCTGTGGGCGGTGTGGTTCAGCGTGATCGTCTCGCCCAACGTGCTGTAAATCACGGAGTGGACGCCGGTTATGTCGCCTGCGCGGATCGCGTGCATGCCGATCTCCCCCTTTTGGCGTAGAGCTTCCTTACCGCTTCGGCCGTGGACGAGGCTGTCGGGGTAGGGGCGGCTGGTCGCTTTGCAGATGTTCTGAGCCAGGGTCAGAGCACTGCCGCTGGGAGCATCCTTCTTGAAGCGATGGTGTTCCTCGACGATTTCGATATCGTAGTCTGCGCCGAGCATGGCGGCAGCCTTGCCCACGAGGTTGAATAGGACATTCATCCCGACGCTCATATTCGTGCCGTAGACGATGGGGATCTTCTGGCCGGCGGCCTTGAGGGCCTCGTGCTGGATAGAGGTAAGTCCTGTTGTGCCCATGACTAAGGAGATTCCGTGAGCCGCGCAGACTTTGATCGTCTCCTCTGCTGCTTCGGGCATGGAGAAGTCGATGGCGACTTGGGCTCCCTTCGGCCAGGAGGCGGAAAGGGGTACATTCAGCTTTTCGATTCCCGCCACGACGCCCACATCCTTGCCGAGATCCGGGTGGTCAACCTTGTCTATTGCACCGATTATCTCAAAATGTTTGGACTCGGCGGCCAGGGCGACGATCCGCCGGCCCATTCGCCCGCATGCTCCTACGACGACCAGTTTCGGTCCCATCTGTTTCTCCTTGATCTTCAAAGCAATCTGATTGCCGCAAGAATATAGCGGGCCAGGGAGTCGTTGGCAAGCGGTAAGCGAACGTTTCATGCGTGGGGATCGTATAGTATCTTGATTTGAGGCCCTATGAATAGTATTGGCGTCCCCTTACGGTCCCACCTGTAGTGTTCGCTTTTTCTATGGGCCCTTTCTGTGGGGTTAGGCATCCTTCTTGGGATCTATCAAATAGGATGAATATGCCCCCTTGGCGGCATTGCTCGACGGGTACTGGCGAAGATCCAGCTCAAAAGGGCAAAATATGCGAAAAAGTTGTTGCCAGATAAGGGTTTGGCGATTATCATGGCCAGTTCGGTGAATGAACTTATGGCTACCACAGCCTTTGCACGGATATAAAAAGGTGTAAGGAATGGCTTGTCAGTGGATGTGTGAACAGTGCGGTGGCGTGAGCATATGACGCATTGGATATGTTGCACGTTTGCACATAGGCCGGCTGTGGACTTGACGGTTCTGCTTCAATGTCCAGGTGCCAGTGAGGTTGAAGACGAGGTTTGGCTTGTTGGGTCGGTTCAAGGGTCAAACCGCTCTCGGAGGCAACTGATGTAGGCGAAGGGAAGATGACAACCTCGGTCGGCAGGGAGTTGAAGTGGGAACTGATAAAAAGGTTTGCCACTTTTTTTTTGGTCTTACGGAAATAGAGATCATGAACCAAGAACTACTGAGAATAGTCGATAGCATCGCGAGAGACAAGAACATCGACAAAGAGTCGATCTTTGCCGATCTGGAGGAGGCTATGGTCTCGGCAGTTCGAAAGCATTTCGGCGAAGCGGAAAGCGAAATCGTCGTGCAGATCGATCGGGCCAGCGGTCGGGTGGCCGCCTTCAAGAACGGGGAACCCATCGATATCAAGCGACTCGGCCGAATCCCCGCCCAGACGGCCAAGCAGGTCATGATCCAGAAAATCAGAGCGGATGAGCGAGACAGCATTTTCAGTGAATTCGTCCAGAGAAGGGGTCACTTGGTCAGCGGGGCCGTCGTTCGGTACGAGGGCGGCACCCTGATCGTCAGTCTGGACCATTGGACGGAAGGTTTTATGCCCAAGGGCGAGCAGATCATGGGGCAGACCCACCGCCCGGGCGAAAGAATCCGCTGCCTGATTCTTGATGTGAAGGAGACTGCCAGCCAAGTCAAAATCATCCTCTCTCGAACGCATCCGGACTTCATCCGGCGGCTGTTCGAGTCCGAGGTTCCTGAGATTGCCGAAGGG
>CALMMH010000162.1 GCA_937868145.1 uncultured Phycisphaerales bacterium | reverse complement strand
CTGTGAAGAACATCATGGTCTGCGCCACGCACACGCATTCCGGCCCGGAGGTCTTCACGCGATCCAAGGTCCCCTCGGAAGGCCTGCTCGAGGCGGCGAAGATCGACCAGGCCTACTGCAGCGTCCTGGTGAACAAGGTCGCCGATTCCGTACAGATCGCATACAACAACATGCAGGACGTACGGATCGGCACGGCGATGGGCTCGCTTCCCGAGGTCCTTTACAACCGCAGACCCAAAGCAAGAGACGGCCAAGTCCAAATGGCATTCACCGTGCCCGAGGCGGTCGCGGCGACACGAAGAATCGAAACCGGCAGCGACGGCCTCACCAGAGCCGTATTTGCCTTTCCGCCGGAAGAAGCATCCCTGGAGTTCGGGCCGATCGACCCGACCGTCCTGGCCTTGCGTGTGGAAAGTACAGACGGGCGGATCGTCGGTTCGCTCATCGGCTTGGGCTGCCATCCCGTGTGCATCTATCCCTTCCTGAGCACGACGATCTCGGCCGACTACCCTGGAGTAGCCACGCACGTTGTGGAGCAGATCGAAGGCGGCACCAGCCTGTTCCTGCTGGGCCTTGCGGGAAACACGGTCCCGCTGCGTCGAGATGTGAAACCTTGCGAACAACTCGGCAAAGCTCTGGGCGGCGAGGCGTTGAAGAGGCTCCAAATGGCCGTCCCCTCAGCGGATGCCACATTGAGAATCGCCACGAAAGAGATCACTCTGCCCTGCAAGGCAGATGCAACGGCGCCCTCCTTCGCCACGGAAATCCAGGTTATCACGCTGGGGGATGCCTGCATTCTCGGCCTGCCCGGCGAGATCCTTGTGGAGATCGGGTTGGCGATCAGAGAGAAAGCCGGTCTGGACAAGCTTTTCATCGTTACACTCGCCAACGATGTGGTCGGGTATGTGAGCCCGCGTCAGGCATACAAAGAAGGCGGCTACGAGCCCACCTCGGCAACGCATCTGGCGGAAGGGGCGGGGGAAATCCTGGTCGAGCAGGCCCTGGCATTGCTTGAAGAGACAGTGGAACACCCGCAAATAATCGGCAGGAAATAGGGAATTCTCGAACAACCGTCTGATTGATCTCACGCGAGAAAGGCCGTACAGGCGCCGTTTAGTCCCGTCAAGGACTGCGGCCGTGGCGCCTTGGATGCGCCACTGCCGCTCGGGGGATCTACAGGCCATCTCGCTTGCAGGGCAGATCGCTCTTGCTGCCCGACCGCACCACGATCCCCAAACTGAAGATCGTCCCTTTCGCTCGGCGGCCCCCCATACGCCAGTCCACAGGCCGCCTCTACCTCATCACTATTGTCTCATCGGCCGAAGAGAACCAGCACTTAACCAGGAAAAGTATCGTTTGGTCCACTACCCACCAGACATCGGCTCACAAAAGGTCCGATATCCAGCAAGCAGCGACCATCACTCCTTGATCGCGGCGATGATTTATGATATAATTCCTTTTGACGCCGGGACTTGAATTGCCCGCCGATGACGCTATGGACTATGGAACCGTTCCTCGCATGAAGTACCCGCACAGTCCAACCCTTTTCCTTGTCTTTCTTCTCCTTCTGGGACCGGTGGTCTCGCTCCGTTCCGAAGAAATGCTGCAAATCAGCGAGTTCATGGCGGTGAACGAAACCGGCCACAATGATGAAGACCGCGACGAGTCCGACTGGATCGAGATCCACAACGTCGGAACGACCACCGCGAGCCTCGAAGGGTGGTATCTGACCGACGCGGCCAATAATCTCACCAAGTGGCAGTTCCCTGCGGTGGCCCTGGAACCGGATGCCTATTTGGTCGTCTTCGCTTCCGGCAAGGACCGGCGGGATCCGGCGGGCGAGTTGCACACGAATTTCAAGCTGAGCGGCTCCGGCGAGTATCTGGGCTTGGTTCGCCCCGACGGGATCACAGTGGCCAGCGAGTTCGCTCCGGCGTATCCGGTCCAAGCCGCGGACGTTTCGTACGGACTGGCGGAGACAGGATCGCAGAACGAGCTGCTGCCGGCCGGGGCCACGGCCAAAGCGGTTGTGCCGCGGGATGATGCGATGGAACCGCCGTCTCCGGATGACGCGAGGCCCTGGACGTTGGAAGATTTCGACGATTTGCGGTGGCCGTCCGGCGCCACGGGCGTCGGTTACGGA
>CALMMH010000161.1 GCA_937868145.1 uncultured Phycisphaerales bacterium | reverse complement strand
GTCCGCGTTGGGGGTTCCAGCCGCCTTCCCCTCAAGCGGCAAGAACCGCATGACGATAAGAGGCGTATGGCTAAGTACTTGCAGCGAGGATTCTCGCGCGACGCGGCCTCCTCACAACAACGGTAATGGGTCGGGCAGGGAGTAAGCAGAAGAGGGATACATGAAAAGAGTCCTTCCAGGCATCGCAGTTCTCCTGGTTCTTTTCTCCGCAACGGCTTTCGGGCAGCGGATACGGCTGGCCAACACCGGCAAGTCGGGGCTTTCCGTCACCTCCCTGGAGCAAGTGCTGCGGCTCCCGGAGGACCAGATCGATCTGGCGACGGCCACCCTGATCGCCTCGGAGTACTGGAGCGACATGGTCGCCGGCAGGAGCTACCTGGAGCAGTTGGACGCGATGGCCAGGGAGATCCACAGCCGCCTGCGACAGCAGCAGATTCCCCTGGACTTCCGCGCGATTCCGGTGATCAATCAGTACCTGTTCGAGGAACTCGGATTCGGGACGATCGCTCACGCCGACGATCCGAACGACCTGTTCCTCCATTCCGTGATGGACCGTCGGCAGGGCTATTGCCTGAGCCTCTCGATTTTGTACCTGTCCATCGGGGAGCGGTTGGGCCTGGACTTGTACGGGGTCGTCGCGCCGGGCCACTTCTTCGTCCGGTATGAGCGGGGCCGCGTCCGGTTCAACATCGAGACCACCAGCAACGGAGCCAGCCCGCCCGACGAGCACTACCGGGTCAAGTTCAATGTCCCGGAGAATGGGCGAAACTCCATCTACATGAAGAACCTGAACAAACGCCAGACGCTCGGCTGTTTCTTCAACAATCTCGGGAACGTCTACAGCGAAATCGGGGATGTGGACACCGCCATGCTGGCGCTGGAGCGAGCCGTCGCCATCAACCCCACCCTCTCGGAATCCCGGGCCAACCTGGGCAACATCTACCTTCAGAAGAACCGGGCGAACGAGGCGATCCTGCAGTACCAATCCGCGTTGAACCTCAATCCGGGCGACCCCAAGACGCACAACAACCTGGGCAACGCCTACATGGCCAGCGAAGAGTTGAACGCGGCGGCCACCTCCTACCGCCAGGCCATGCAACTGGATCCCAATTTCGTTGACGCCTATCGCAATATGGCATTGCTGTTGACTCAGCAGGAACGCTACAGTCAGGCGCTGGCGTAGCTGAACCGAGCCCAGGCTCTGAGCACCGGGGACGCCCAGATCTACAGCCAGATCGGCGAACTGTACTACCGGATGAAAGAGTACGACAACGGCTTGGACCAGTTTCGCAAAGCGGTGGCTCTTCAACCCGATTCCGCAGAGGCCTATTACGGTCTGGGCATCTGCTACGGCGGGCTGAAACAGACGACCGAGGAGATCCAGTCGTATACGCAGGCATTGAACTTCAAACCTACGATGCTCGCTGCCCTTCTGGATCTCGGCACGGCCTACTTCAACCAGGGGTCGTACGACTTGGCCATCCGGTATTATCGAGAGGCGGTGGCTGCCAAACCGGACGATTCACGCATTCTCTTCAATCTGGGGGCGGCCCATCTCAAGAAGGATCAGTACGATCTGGCAGTTCAGGCTTATCTCCAGGTAGTCCGCATAGATCCCAAGGCCGGCGATGCCCACCATGCCCTGGCATATGGATTCTATATGCTGGGCAACTATGCGGAGGCTCAGAAGCATGCCAACACCGCCAAACGACTCGGAACGAAGCTCCCGGAAGACCTGCTCAAAGCCATCGAGGAGAGACTGAAGCAGCCCGCGGGCAAGTGAGCAAAGAAAATCGGCGGATCGCTTGACAGAACGCCGAATCTCCAGTAGACTATAGGTACAAAAGTGGGAGTCAGCAGCAAAGCTGCTTGAATGTGGGCAATCCCAGAAAAAAGCCAATAATCGGAATCATTGGCGGTATCGCTTCGGGCAAGAGCACTGTCGCCGCAGAGTTCGGAAAGTTGGGCTGCGCGGTCATCAGCGCCGACGCCATCGCTCACGACCTGTTGATGGAAGAGCCCGTTCGCGACCAGATTTGTGAGTTGTTTGGACGAGAGATTTTGCAGTCTTGCGGCCGGATCGACCGCAAGAGAGTGGCGCAGCTCGTTTTCGCCGACGAGAGGAAGCTGGCGGCCTTAAACAAAGTGATCCATCCTCGCGTTCTTCAGCGAACCGAGGAATTGATCTCTAAGTACAATCAATGTGACCATGTCCAAGCAATTGTGCTTGATATGCCCCTGCTGATCGAAGTCGGATGGGCGGACCGTTGCGATCGTCTGATCTTTGTGCGTTGCGATCGCGCGAGGCGGGCCGGCCGGCTGCAGCGACGGGGTTTCATGGATGAGCGGGAAATCGAAATTCGCGAAAATTTTCAGATTTCTGTGGACAAGAAGGCGGAGCTGGCCGATAATACCATAGACAACAATTCTGACTTCTTGACACTGGTCAGGCAAATCCAAGATATCTTCTCTGACATAGCTAAAAGCAGTTAGTGTGGTTCGTTGGTTTTTTTTGTGTTGCTGGCTGCCATCTCGATGAGCCGTGTTTTGTCGTTACGTAAGTGAGGCTCGCACCCCTGGAACCACTGGAGAGAAGATGCTTCACGTCCGTCACAGGCGTGTTGCGCATCTGTTGCGGAGGCAGGCGCATCCCTGCACTCACAAGGGCAAGGGTGACGGTAGAGAGTTTCGTATCATAAGAAGGAGTAGTTATGGCTAAGGCCAAAACAAGCAGAAGAAAAGGCTCGAAGAGGAAGGCTGCCGTGGAAGAAACCGCGGAAGAGCAGGGCCAGTCGCAAGAGCTGGACCTGGAAGCCTCCACCGCCGCCGTCACGGACGACGACGCAGCCGAAAGCCGGACGGCCGAAGCTGTGGACGTACAATCCGAGGGTCTCGAGGTCGCCGACGGCGTCGAGGCGACGGATGAAGAATCGACGCACGCCAAGTACGAGCGCATCAAGAAGGGCAATCTGTACTTGACGGACCTGCAGCGGCTCACCGTGGGCGAGCTGCACGAGATGGCCAAGAAAGAGGGAATCACCGAGTATAGCGCTCTGAAAAAGCAGGATCTGATCTTCCGGATCCTCAAGGAGCGCATCCGCCAGAGCGGCCTGATGTACGGCGAGGGCGTCCTCGAGGTTCTGCCCGACGGCTACGGTTTCCTCCGCAATCCCGCTTACAATTACCTGTCGTCCTCGGACGACATTTATGTGTCCCCCTCCCAGATCCGACGCTTCGGCCTGCGGACCGGCAACATCGTATCCGGACAAATTCGGCCGCCAAAGGATTCCGAGAAGTACTTCGCCCTGTTGCGCGTCGAGGCGATCAACTTCGAGAACCCGGACCTGCTGGCGGACAAGATCGTCTTCAGCGATCTGACGCCTCTGCATCCGGAGCAGCGTCTGATCCTCGAAACCGCCGGCGATGAGCTGAACATGCGAATCATCGACCTGGTGACTCCCGTAGGCAAGGGACAGCGTGGTTTGATCGTCGCTCCGCCGCGAACCGGCAAGACGATCCTGCTGCAGAAAATGGCGAACGCCATCAGCACGAACCACCCGGAGGTGAAGCTGATCGTGCTGCTGATCGACGAGCGGCCCGAGGAAGTGACGGAAATGGAGCGGAAAACCGCCGAGAACGTCGAGGTCATCAGTTCCACGTTCGACGAGCCTGCCGCCCGCCATTGCCAGGTGGCCGAGATCGTCATCGAGAAGGCCAAACGCATGGTCGAGTACGGCACGGACGTCGTGATCCTGCTGGACTCCATCACGCGTCTGGCAAGAGCCTACAACAATGAGACCCCGCACTCCGGCCGCATCCTGACCGGTGGTGTCGACGCTGGCGCCATGCAGATGCCGAAGAAATTCTTCGGCGCCGCCCGAAAAGTCGAGGAAGGCGGCTCGCTGAGCATCTTCGCCACCGCCCTGATCGACACCGGCTCGAAGATGGACGAAGTGATTTTCGAAGAGTTCAAGGCGACCGGCAATATGGAGTTGCACCTGGATCGCCGGCTCGTGGATCGCCGCGTCTGGCCGGCCATCGAAATCAGCCGAAGCGGAACACGACGCGAAGAGCTGCTGCTGGATCCGAAGGAACTGGAGCTGGTCTACCGTCTGCGGCGCGGCCTGAGCGATTTGAACCCGGTCGAGGCCGTCGAGTTGCTCAAGAACCGTCTGTCCAAGACGCGAAGCAACGCCGAGTTCCTGATGACCATGAACCTGGACTGAGGTCCGGTGCGGCTGACGTCGGCAGGATGACACAGGCTTTCTGTGAAATGTGCCGAAGCGGCTCTCGATAAATCGAGCCCTTTACAGGGCTCACCCGTGGGATTAACATGACTTCCGGCAGACATCGTGTCTGCCGGAATTTTTTTGGACTGACTTTAACGTTGGATGGGTCATGGCTGAGCAGTTGTCCAAGGTGTACGATCCGAAAGCCGTCGAAGAGCAGATCAACAAGCTCTGGCAGTCGGGGCCCTATTTTCACGCCGAGCCCTCGCGCGACGAACAAAAGCGTCCGCCCTTCACGATCGTGATCCCGCCGCCGAACGTCACGGCGGCCCTGCACTTGGGACACGCCCTGAACAACACGCTCCAGGACGTGCTCATCCGCTTTCGCCGGATGCAGCAGCATGAGACGCTTTGGATGCCCGGCACGGACCACGCCGGCATCGCCACGCAGACGGTCGTCGAGAAACGCATCCTCGCAGAGGAAGGCAAGCGACGCACCGACTTTGCGAGGGAGGAGTTCGTCAAACGCATCCAGGCATGGAAAGACGAGTACGAGACGACGATCCTCGGCCAGCTCAAGGCGATGGGCTGCTCGTGCGACTGGCAGCGGACGCGATTCACGATGGACGAGGTCTGCGCCAAGGCGGTCCGAGCGACCTTCTTCAAGCTCTTCCAAGACGGCCTGATCTACCGCGGCAAACGGCTGGTGAACTGGGATCCGGCCACGCAGACGGTTTTGGCCGACGACGAAGTCGAGCACGAGACGGTGCAAGGCCATTTCTGGTACATGAAGTATCCGCTCGTCGAGCCCGTGACGATCGGTGGAAAACGCATCGAGCATGTCACGGTCGCCACGACACGGCCGGAAACCATGCTGGGTGACACCGCTGTCGCAATGAACCCGTCCGACCCGCGAGCCAAGTGCCTCGTGGGCAAGCAAATCCGCCTGCCCATCGTCGGGCGGCTCATTCCG
>CALMMH010000160.1 GCA_937868145.1 uncultured Phycisphaerales bacterium | reverse complement strand
CGTCCAGCCTTTGAGGTCCTTGCCGTTGAAGAGACTGATCCATTTCGCCTCGGTCTTGTTCTCCTGCTCTGCGGCGCAACCCACCGTCCCCAGAATCAAGACGACCAAAGCACCCACGGTTTTCATGACACTCGACGAACTTCGTCCTACCATTGTCGGTTTCCTCCCACAATCGAGATTTTACATCTGCCCCAGGAGCCTTGCGGCTTTCTTGGCGAAATACGTCAAAATGATGTCGGCGCCGGCTCGCTTGATGGAGGTCAGAACTTCCATCATCGCGGCGTCGCGGTCGATCAGGCCGGCGTCGGCGGCGGCGTTGAGCATCATGTACTCGCCGCTGACGTTGTACGCCGCCAGCGGGCAATCGAACCGTTCGCGTGCCCGGCGGATCACGTCGAGATAAGGCAGAGCCGGCTTGACCATGACCATGTCCGCGCCTTCCTCGATGTCCAGCTCGATCTCGCGAATCGCTTCGCGCGGGTTGGCCGAGTCCATCTGGTAGCTCTTGCGGTCGCCGAAGGCCGGAGCCGATTCCGCCGCGTCGCGGAATGGGCCGTAGAACGCGGAGGCGAACTTGGCCGCGTAGGACAGGATCACGACATCCTTGAAGCCGTTTCGCTCCAGCACGTCGCGGATCGCGCGAACCCGACCGTCCATCATATCCGACGGAGCGACGATGTCGGCGCCCGCCTGCGCGTGCGAGAGAGCCATCTTCGCCAGCAGCTCCAGGGTGGCGTCGTTGTCCACTTTGGGGCTGGAGGCGCCCGCAGCATCGGCGTCCTGCCGACGATTCAGGGGCTGAAAGCCCATACCCCTTTGAGACCTCGCGTCGTCTTTGATGACGCCGCAATGGCCCGTGCTCGTGTACTCGCAGAGGCACACGTCGGTGATCACCAGCAGGTCCGGAGTCCGCTTCTTGATCTGACGGATCGCCTGCTGCACGGGGCCCTCCTCCGACCAAGCCTCCGAACCGTGTTCATCTTTTTTGTGCGGCAGGCCGAACAGGAGCACCGCAGGGATACCCAGCGAAGTGATTTCAGCCGCCTCGTCCGCGATCAGGTCCGGCGAGAAATGGAAACACTCGGTCATCGAGGCGATCGGCTTCTTGAGCCCTTCGCCCGCCCGGATAAAGAGCGGATAGACCAGGTCGTTGACGCTTAACGACGTCTCGCGGACCATTCGCCGCATCGTCGCGCTGCTGCGAAGCCGCCGCATTCGAATCTGAGGAAAAGACATAGGATCTACTATCGACAAATTACTATTTATTAATTGGCTTGCGCACTTTTCCACATTGTAGGGCATCATTTGCCCGCTGTAAATCCCGTCTCTTCGTCCGTGAGATAACAGGCAGGCTCGTTGAGCCACTGGGCGTCCGACGAATCAGAGTCGAGGAAGCGGTAGTTGCCCTTGCACAGACTGAACCAATGGCACTTCAAGCATCGCGGATCGGCGAAGTTGTCCTTGTTTCGAAGCTTCCCGAGGACCGGGTCGGCGGTGTTCGCCCAGATCTCCTTGAAGGGCTTTTCGGTCACGTTGCCCAGCGGGTAGTTGCGCCAGAACTGATCGGGATAGACCGTGCCGTCCCAGGCGACGCAGGCGATCTTGTCGCCGACGCGGTTGCCGCCGTTGGCTTCGAGCAGATCCCGGGCCTGCTCGAAACCCGGATGCTTCTCCCGCTGCATTCGCAACAACAGGTACGGCCCATCGGCGTGGTTGCCCACGGTCAGGACCTCTTCCACCAGGTCCCGCTCGACCGCTTCGCGGGTCCTGTCGATGATCGTGTCGATCACCCGCCGCGTCTGCAGCGTATCGGGGCCCTGCTCCCCCGACTGGGCCGCCCGACCGCTGCGGACGAGATGATAAAAGCAAAGCCGCCGCACGCCGATGTCCTTTGCGATGTCGAAGACTGCGGGAACCTGGTCGGCGTTGGCCTGCGTGATCGTGAAGCGAAGGCCCGTTCGCAAACCCGCCTGGCGGCAATTCTCAATCCCGGTCAGAGCCGCCCGAAAGCTACCCTTGACTTGGCGAAACTTGTCGTGAAACGGCTCCTGGCCGTCGAGCGAGACGCCGATATAGCGGAGGGCCAATTCGTGAAGCCGCCTGGCTTTGTCGGCGTCGATCTGCGTGCCGTTGGTCGAGATCACGGTCGGCAGGCCGATCCGCTTGGCCTCGGCCAGCAGCTCGAACAGATCCGGGCGAAGCAAAGGCTCTCCGCCGCTGAACAGACACACGGGAGCGCCGGCGTCCTTGAGCTGAGCCAGGAACCGCATGGCTTGGTCCGTGGTCATTTCCCGTTCGGCGCAGCCGGAGTCGGACGCGCTGTAGCAGTGCCGACACCGCAGATTGCACCGCTTCGTGCAGTTGTACGCGATGACCGGGCCGACGACGCGGCCCTTGCGATACCGCAGATCATCCGACTGGCCGCCCAGGCCACAGTAGAGCTTTGAAATATTGATCATGTTTGATTTGTGATGTTTGATTTTTGATTTTCGTTTGCCTCGATCGCGTCGAGCAGGCCGTCGATCGTGTGTTCCGTCGCCTCGACGTCGACCCGCACGCCGAGTCCGACCAGTTCCCGCGAGGTCACCGGGCCGACGGACGCAACCTTGACGCCGTAAGACCGTACCGTCTCGAGCGGGATTTGTTCAAAGAACGCCCGCACGGCCGAGGGGCTGGCGAAGGTCAGCCACTGAACTTTGCCTTGTTGCATCTGCTCGATCAGGGCCGCGTCGTCGCCCTTGTGCGTCACGGCGGTGTACACCGCGACATTGGTCACCTCGGCCCCGCCTGCCTGGAGACCTTCGATCAATTCTTCCGAGGCGATCTCCGACCGCAGCAGCAGCACTTTCTTGCCTCGCAGATCGGTATAGCCGATGAGCTGCCTGGCGAGTTCCCGACCCGTGAAAACCTCGGGCACAAAATCGGCTCGGATGCCGAACGGTTCGAGGGACTCCGCCGTTCGGGGCCCGATGGCCGCGATCTTCATCCCGCCGAAGACCCTCGCATCCTTCCCCAGCTCACGAAGGACCTCAAAAAAGATCCGGACGCCGTTGGCGCTGGTGAAGAGGACCCAATCGCAGCTGGAGAATTCCGTCAGGACTCGGAGGAACTCGCTGCGGTCCGTCAGAGACTTGATCGCCAGCGTGGGGTACTCGACCGGTCTGCCGCCTCGCGCGATGATCTTGCGAGCGGAGTCCGCGTTGCCTTCGGGATCCCGCGTGACGACCAGTCCCTTGCCGAACAGGGGCTGCCGCATGAACCAGTTCATTTCGGAGTCCCCCGCCGCCGCAGGGCCGACGACGATCAGGGCCGGTGGTTCGATCTGCTGTTTCTCGCATTCTTTGGCGATTCGGCCCAGGGAAGCCTGAACCAGACGCTGCGTCGGCAACGTCGCGTCGGCCACGAGAGCCGCAGGCGTCTCGGGCGACAGGCCGCTGTCGATGAGCTTCTTGGCGATGGAGGGCAGAGCCCCGATGCCCATGTAGAAAACGAGCGTGCCGGGGAAGCGGGCCAGCACGTCCCAGTCGAGATTGGTCTGTTCCTTGCCCTCGGCCTCGCGGCCGGTGATGAAGGCGACCTGGGAGCTGTAGCGACGGTCCGTGAGCATGATGCCTGTGTACTCGGCGGCTGCAATCGCGGCGGTGACGCCGGGGACGATCTCGAATTCGACGCCGGCTTGGTTCAGCACCTGGACCTCCTCGGTGCAGCGACCGAACATGCACGGATCGCCGCCCTTGAGTCGGACGACCGTTTTGCCTTCCAGCGCCTTGTCCGCCAGGATCCGATTGATCTGGTCCTGGGTGAACGAACCGGGACCGATCCGTTTGGGCACATGGATGATCTCGGCGTCCTTGCGGGCCAGGTCCAGCAAGGCGGGGTTGGCCAGCTTGTCCACGATGACGCAATCGGCGGTCTTGAGCAGTTCCGCCCCGCGCAGCGTGATCAGGTCCGCCCGCCCCGGGCCGGCTCCCACGAGATAGGCTTTGCCCTTGCCTTGGACGCCGTAGGGTGGGGCTTGCCCCACCGATTCACTCTGTTTGGACGTTTCCGATGCAGACGGTGGGGCAAGCCCCACCCTACCGCCCTGCTCCTGGTCCCTTTCCAGATTTCGCAGGATTTCCCTGCCGCCGGCTTCGAGCAACTCACGAGCCACTCGCTCGCCGACTTCGACCGCCTGCGAAACCGATCCAGTCGCGTGCTTTCGGATCATCCGACGGCCTTCGACATCCGCAATGAACGCATGAACCTCGATCGTGTCGCCCCGCCGCTCGGCGTAAGCTCCCACCGGGGCGTGGCAGCCGCACTGCGTTGTGGCGAGCACCTGTCGCTCGGCCAGAGCCGCCGCCCGCGACAGCTCGTCGTCGATGGACCTCACAATCTCGACGGTCCGCTCGTCGTCGCTGCGAGTCTGGATGGCCAAGGCGCCCTGCGCCGGGGCCGGGATGAATTCCTTCGGATCGAAGGCGACCGAGATCGCGTCGGTCAGGCCCAACCGCTCCAGGCCTGCCCTTGCGAGAACGATCGCGTCGAGATCGGTCGTGCGCAGCTTGCTGATTCGCGTCTGGACGTTGCCGCGAAGCGGGACCAGCTCCAGGTCCGGCCGGACGCGCCGCAACTGGGCCGCCCGCCGCAGGCTGGACGTCCCGACCTTCGCCGATTGCGGCAGATCGTTCAGGCCGGCGACGGGTTCTTTCGCCAGCAGGCAATCCTCCGGCCACTTGCGGTCGCAGATCGCGGTGATCGCCAGCCCGGGGCGCTCGGCGGTGGGCAGGTCCTTGAAACTATGTACCGCCAGATCCGCCTCCCCTGCCAGCAACGCGTCCTCCAGTTGCGAAGTGAAGAACCCGGTGCCCTTCAGGTCCCAGAGAGCGGTCTTGCGGTCACGGTCGCCTTCGCTGGTGATTTCCCGGATGCGAATCTCAAGCTCGGGATGCTTCGCCTTCAGCATGGCGATGACGAGCCGCGTCTGCGCGATGGCCAGCTCTCCCCGCCGTGTTGCGACCGTCAGCACGTGGCTCATTCGTTGCCTCTGTCCTGGGAGAGGAACATCTTGTTGACCAGGTCGATCGCCTGGAGCTGCTCGGCGCTGGGCTCGCCGCCGCCGTCCTTGATGAAACGGATCGGACCGTGCAGGATCTTTTTGACCAGCGACTCGGCAAACGCCTGGAGTTTTTCGCCGCCGGCGTCGCCGAAGTCGCCGGCGTAGCGATGCGCTTCGGTGCGGGCCAGGTCCAGTCCCATCTGCGTCAGTTGGGAGATCACCGGCACCAGATCGAGCGACTCATACCACTGGGAGAATGTCGTGACGAACTCTTCGACGATGGTCTGGGCCTTGGGAATCTCGTTGCTGCGTTTCTCGCGATTGGCGGCGATCTGCCCGTCGAGGTCGTCGATGTTGTACAGGCTGACGCAATCGAGCAGCCCGATCGTCGGATCGATATCCCGCGGCACCGCGATGTCGACGATCAGCAGCGGACGAGTCCGCCCGGCCAGCGACCACTCGACCCCGGCCCGGGTCAAGATGGGCTCCGGGGCGGCGGTCGAGCTGATGACGACGTCCACATCCGACAGCCGTGAGACGATATCCGAAAGACCAATGGCCTCGGTTCGTGTGAACCGCCTGGCCATGGCTCTTGCCTTGTCGATGTCGCGATTGGCGATAACCAGCCCGGATACTTCAGCTTTCGACAGGTAGCTGGCGACAAGCTCGGCGTTCTCCCCGGCCCCGACGATCATCACGCGGGATGCGGGCAGGTTCGTTTCCTTGCGGGCCAACTCCACCGCCGCCAGACCGATGGAAACCGCCCCGCAATTGATCTGGGTCCGGGTCCGCACGGCCTTGCCCACGCGAAAGGCGTTGTGAAAGAGCCGATGGAAGATCAGCCGGCTCATGCGGGTCTCGAGCGACTCGGCATATGCGGCCTTCACCTGGGCGAGAATCTGGTTCTCGCCGACCATCTGCGAATCCAGGCCGGCGGCCACCTCGAACAGGTGCCGGACCGCGTCGATCCCGACCATCTCTCGACTGTGCTTCGTCCAGGCGTCGACCGCATCGGTTCCGTACTCCGCAAGCAGCCCGCCCAGGAACCCCCGGCAGTCAAAGGCCTTTTTCGCGTAGAGGTAGAACTCCAGCCGGTTGCAGGTCTGCACGATGACCGCTTCGCCGATCTGGTCGTGGTGCATCTGCCGGAGCATGGCGTGCCGCTGCTCGGCCGTGAAGGTCACCTTCTCCCGGACCGCCACAGGGCAATCGTGATACGTCAAATTGTATAAAACCAGCTTCATGCTTCTGTTACATCACCTACGAAGGACAAGTGTTACAGTTTATGCGATCTTGGAGGAAACATCAAGCCGCGATCCCGCGAGGGTCCGGGGGGTGCATGACCGTAGTTGCGTGGGTATCGCTGGCCGGGCGCGTTCGCGGCGTGCGTTTGCCGCTTTGGGGATACCAGCGGGGAGAAAGGA
>CALMMH010000159.1 GCA_937868145.1 uncultured Phycisphaerales bacterium | reverse complement strand
TCAGCTTGCGGCCGGGCGGGTCCGTGAGGCCGTTGGGCTCGATGAAGCAGCGGGCCTTGCGTCGAACGCCGCCGAGCCCGATGGCTGGGCGGTCTACAGCGAGCAGTTCGCGCAGGTCCGCGGGGCGATGGCCGAGCTGCCGGGCGAGCAGCGGGAGGTCGTGACGCTGCACCTGTACGGCGACATGCCGTTCCGCGAGATCGCCGAGTGGCAGAAGACCTCGATCAAGACCGTCCAGAGCCGCTACCGCTATGCGCTGGACAAACTCCGATCGCTTTTGAACGGTGAGGTGGAAGAATGAACGATCCGAAAGACACTGCGGGTTTCGTGAAGAACGCCGCGATTGACACGAACGAAACGACGAACGCACAGGTACTCCAGAAAATGCACGCGGCCTATGACGACTCCGCCCATGCAAGGACGATCCATGCGAGTGGATGGTTCGCCCGTCTGGCGGTCGCCGCGGCGATCCTCGTCGTCGCCGGGATCGTTGTCGACCGCGTGGCCGGGCCCTTCGGCGGCAGCGTCGCCTGGGCCGACATCACCCGGCGGTTCGAGACCGTGCCGTTCTTCAGCGTCTCGATCTACGTGAAGGAGAACGCCACGTCCGAGCCGACGCAGACGGAGTTGTGGATGAGCCAAGACAGGCACCTCCGCTTGCGAACGGGCAGGCACGTGGTCTTCGCCCAAGACGGTCGCGTCCGGGCGTACGACGTCGTGTCCCGACAGTCCGCCGAGCCGAGCGGGCTCGCCTGGTTCTTCGTGGAGAAGATCGCCCAGACGAAGGAGTTCTCCCTCGAGGCGATCATCGAGGCCATGTTCGGAGGCCGCACGACCGAGGTCACGCCGCTGATCAATCCGGACGCGGTGATCTCGGAGGACGTGGTGGTCTTCGAGGTGGAGCCGCCGGAGACGCCCGAGCGGGTGCGGATCTGGGCGCTTCGCGAGAGCCGCCTGCCCGTCCGAATCACCGTCTGGGACCCGCGCGACGGGAAGAGCACCGACGCGGTCTTCACGTACTTCCGAGACATGCCGGCGGAGTTCTTCGATCCCAACGCCTTTGAGACGTCGCGTCAGGACCCTTCGGTCGACCGTCAGGTCAACGCGGCGTCCTTGCCGGCTGCGCACATCTGAGAGCCGCGGGCACAGAACCTGTCGCCGCAGGAAACGCTCGTTGAAACGGGGTCGCCGAGTACCCCAACGATCACAGTCTATCCCTATCATCGAAAGGAAACCGCAATGACTCGCGACGTTCATGGACTGAGCCGGACCCGTCGTGGCTTCACGTTGATTGAGTTGCTGGTGGTGATCTCGATCATCGCACTGTTGATGTCGATCCTGACGCCGTGCCTGAGAAAGGCTCGCGAACATGCCCGGCGGGTGGCTTGCCAGAACAATCTGCACCAGGGTCTGATCGTCGGAAACCTGTATGCAAGCGACTTCGACGGGTATCTGCCGGAGGGGAACATCATCGACAAGTCGGCCGCCGGCTACAGCAAGGATTGGGATAAGGCCGACCTGCTGACCCTGGTGAACTACAAGACGATGATGGCGTTCGGCAGTTACGGCCTGACGGAGAAACACGCCACCTGCGAGACCGCCCGCAAGCACTTCGAATCGACGGACAACTGGCTGAGTCCGCTGCCCGCCACCCGGCCCGTCGTCTCGACCGTTCACATCGGCTGGATCTACTGGGGCAACCGGGGCAACTGGACCGACCTCAACACGGGCAAGAAATACGTCACGCCTCGCAAGGCGACGGACAAGCCCACGTCGAACACGCTCGTGACGTGCTTCTGCTACAATCGTTACGACGCGGTCGGTCCCGGCGGCGACTGGCCCGCCTGGTACGCTTCGCACGTCGGCGCGACGTTCCAGTCGGCCGTCGGTCAGCCCATGAAGCCCGAGCCCGACGGCCTCGTGGTCGGCTACCTCGACGGAGCCGCCCGCTTCGTCCGATGGGACCGCCTGACCCCGAACAACCACGAGGGCGACTACATCGTCTACTACGACAGCGAGACGTGAGCGGGAACTCGCA
>CALMMH010000158.1 GCA_937868145.1 uncultured Phycisphaerales bacterium | reverse complement strand
TCGACCATCCGGAAGATCTCCTCGTCGCTGCCCATCTTGGGTCCGCCGGCGATGACGACCGGAATCGGGCAGCCTTCGACGACCTCTTTGAACGTCTCGGCGCTGCCGGTGTAGCCCACTTTCACGATGTCGGCTCCGAGCTCGGCTCCCACGCGGGCGGCCAGTTTGATGTTGTTCACGTCGTATTCGTTCTTGATTTTGGGCCCGCGGGTGTAGATCATCGCCACCAGCGGCATCTGCCACTCGGTGCAGCGTTCGCTGACCAGGCCGAACTGCCGGAGCATCTCCTTGTCGGTTTCGGCGCCGAGATTGATGTGGATCGAAACCGCGTCGGCCCCGAGCTTGATCGCCTCTTCGACCGTGCAGACCAGTTCCTTGGCGTTGGGATCGGGACTCAGGGTCGTCCCGGCCGACAGGTGAATGATCAGGCCGACGTCGCCGCCGGAGCCGCGGTGTCCCGCGCGGACCATGCCTTTGTGCATCAGGATGGCGTTGGCCCCGCCGGCGACCATGCTGCTGATGGCCTTTCGCATGTCGGCCAGTCCCTCGATGGGTCCGACGGTGACGCCGTGATCCATGGGGATGATGACTGTCCGTTGTGAATTTCGGTTGATAATTCGCTCGAGCCGTATTGCCTTGCCGATCATGGCCAAACCTCCAGAATAGCCGGGCTTGACACCCGAAGAAACCTTGTATCCATTCCGCATCGTCCTACGAGGCCGTATCATGTCCATTTGTTGTGATGGAAGCAAGGAAAAAACGTCCTCAATTGGGGCATTGGTGCTGCGGCTGACGCTCTTGACAGGCCCCGGATCCGCGGGTACGTTTATGGAGAGACGGCCAGCGAACATCGTACCAGAGACTATGAAAGTGTTGGAGACATTCGAGGCGGACCCGTTGAGCGGACTGCCGCGTGCCGCAAGCGGATGAAGGAGGAATGCCTTGAGGAAGAAAATCGTCATCACTGCGATAGCCGCGTTCTTGGGCTCCGGCTCGTTCGCTTCTTGGGATCCGTTGACTCAGCTCACGGTTAGCGTCGCATCGGTATTTCTTTGCCTCATGTTTCTGGTGATTCTCGCCGGACGTGATTTTGTAAAGTCCGCGTCCGGGGCGGTGCATACGCTGATCTGTGTTTTTGTCTGCATGGTTTCCCTGTTGCTTGTCTACTGCCATGTGCTCCGGCATACACTTGCTTGGCAAGAGCGATTGTTTCAGGATCAGATCAGACAGGTGAATCCGTCTGAGAGCACGGAGTTGGCAGTCCCGTCGAATGTTGCGAGTTAACCGCGAGGCACTGTTGACTGATGGAGGCCAGACATGCCGGTTTTTCCGAAACCCAAGTTCGTGTTCGATTACGACGTGGCCCAGGAGATCGCGCGGCTGCGGCAGCACAAACAGGTGCGCAAGATCCCCCAACGGGAAAAAGACAAGCTTCTGATCGCCACATGGAACCTGGCCAATCTGGGGGCTCAGCAGCGGCGCAATCCCGACCGGACTGTCATTGCGGAGATCCTGAGTTGGTTCGACATCATCGCGATCCAGGAATGTCGCGAGAACTTCGCCGACCTGTTCACCATTCAGAATGAGCTCGGCAAGTCCTATCGCGTCGTGATGTCGGACGCTTCAGGCAATAACGAACGGATGGCGTTCCTCTACGATTCCAAGAAGGTGACGCTTCTGGAGGAGATCGGCGAAATCGCCTTCCCGCCGTCCCGGTACAAGACGGTCAAGCTCCCCGGGATCGAGCGGCCGTTCGACGGTTTTGACCGCACGCCTTTTCTCGTCGCGTTCTCCATGAACGGGACGTCGCTGATGCTCGTCAACGTCCATCTGTACTTTGGGGACGACTCGCCCGAATCGATGGCCCGGCGGTCGCTGGAGACGTTCGCGGTGGCCAAATGGGCGGACCTGCGGCGAAAGAGCCAATTCTCCTTCACGCGGGAATTGATGATCATGGGGGACTTCAACATGCCCAAGTGCGAGCCCGGCGACCCGATCTACAAGGCCCTGACCCGTCTGGGCCTTGAACTGCCGGAGCACTCGACCCAGATCGCCTCGAACATCGCCAATGACGCCAACTACGATCAAATCGCGTTCCTGCCCGAGACGACGCGAAACTGCTTCACGGGCCTCAAGGGCGTCTTTGACTACGACGGCGTGGTCTTCCCCGACCTCTGGCAGGAGGGCAAGAACGTCAAGAATTTCCGGGCCTACCTGCGGTACTACATTTCGGATCACCGACCGATGTGGGTGCAACTGTCGGCGAAACCCTGCACCGGCTGATGGGTTTGTCGTCAATGTGTTTCAAGCAGGTTGACATCGCTGCCTACG
>CALMMH010000157.1 GCA_937868145.1 uncultured Phycisphaerales bacterium | reverse complement strand
GCAACGGGAATTGCACGATTGACACCCAATGTGGCCACTGTATAGTAAACTGTCTTTTATACTTATTTGTCGGTAGACCAAAGGAGTGATTTCTATGAATCCGGAGATTTTCAAAGCCTACGACATCCGCGGCGTCTATGCGGATGACTTCACCGAAGAGGACGCCTGGAAGATCGGCCAGGCGACGGCCCGATTCCTGCCCTCGCTGATCAAGGGATATGATCGCGGCCTGCGGGAGGCTCAGTCTCTGGTGGTCAGCCGGGACATGCGGACGCACAGCGAACCGCTGGCCCAGGCTTTGATCGAAGGCATCCGGTCGGCCGGCGTCGGCGTGATCGACATCGGAATGATCGACACGCCGCAGATCTATTTCGCGATTAACTTCCTGGGCACCTGCGGCGGCATCCAGGTGACGGCCTCGCACAACCCGGCCAAGTACAACGGCTTCAAGATCGCCGGCAAAGGCGCGATCCCCATCGGCGTCGACACCGGTCTCAAAGAGATCAAGCACATGGCCACCCAGTTGCCCCACACCAAGGGCAACCCCACCGGGCGGTATGAGCAGCGGGACCTCTGGTCCGAGTACAAGAAACACGTCCTGCAGTTCCTTCGGCCCAACCTCAAGAAGAAGAAGGTGGCGATCGACGCCTCCAACGGCATGGCGGGCAAGGCGATCCCGATCCTGCTGGGCGATATCCCGCTCGAAGTGATCCAGATCAACTTCGACCACACGGGCAAGTTCAAGCACGATCCGGACCCGCTGAAGGAGAAGAACCTGACCCAGCTCAAGGCGACCGTGAAGAAGGAAAATTGCAGTCTGGGCATCTGTTTCGACGGCGACGCCGACCGCATGATCATGGTCGACGAGAACGGCGACACGATCCCCTGCGACCTGATCACGGCGCTGCTGGTGCCGTACTTCCTGGAGAAGAAGCCCCGATCCGCCATCGTGTACGACCTGCGGAGCAGCCGGGTCGTGATGGAAGAGATCATTCGTTGCGGCGGGACGCCCCGGCGGGAACGCGTGGGACACTCCTTCATGAAGAAGGCGATGCGCGACACGCACGCGGTCTTCGGCGGCGAACTGTCCGGCCACTTCTATTTCGAGCAGAATTTCTACGCCGACTCCGCTGCGATCATGCTGATGCACACGCTCAACGTGATCGACGAGAAGGGCAAGCCCGTGAGCGAGCTGATCAAGCCGCTTCGGCGCTATCAGAGCAGCGGCGAGATCAACTTTCACGTCGACAACAAGGAACTGCGGATGGAGGAACTGGCTCGCCGCTACAGCGACGGGAAAGTCGACCATCTCGACGGCGTCACGGTCGACTTCAAGGACTGGTGGTTCAACTGCCGGCCGAGCAACACCGAGCCGCTGCTGCGACTGAACGTCGAGGCCAAGACGAAGGATTTGCTCAACGAGAAGCTCGGCGAGATCGAGCAGCAGTTGGGCGCGCGGGAGTAGACGAGAGAAAACGCACGGACTTGCACGGACCGACACCGACCCACACGGACTTCAGAGAACGGGAGTTGAGCATGAGGCAGGATGGTCTTTCTCGCCGGTGTTTTGTGGCCGCGAGTGCGGCTGCGGGCATGGCCTTGCTGGCGGGGCGCCGCGGGATGGCTGCGACGAATTCGGAAAAGGCCGAGGGGTATCGATACTGCCTGAACACGAGCACCATTCGCGGCCAGAAGCTGGGCATCGAGAAAGAGATCGACGTCGCCGCCGAGGCGGGTTACGACGCGATCGAGCCCTGGGTCTCGACGCTTCAGGAGTACGTGAAGGCCGGCGGCAAGTTGGCGGATGTCCGCAAGCGGATCGAGGATCGCGGTTTGACGGTCGAAGGGGCGATTTCGTTCATCTCGTGGATCGTGGATGACGACGCCCGGCGGGCCGAGGCCGTCGAGCAACTCAAACGCGAAATGGATCTCCTGGCCCAAATCGGCGGCAAGCGGATCGCCGCGCCGCCGGTGGGCGCCAATGGCAACGACGCCCCCATCCTCGATCTGGCGAAGGCCGCCGAGCGATACCGGGCCATCCTCGATGGGGGCGACCAGACGGGCGTCACGCCGATCCTGGAATTGTGGGGTCCCTCGAAGAATCTCCATCGCCTCGGCCAGTGCATGTTCGTGATCGTCGAAAGCGGCCACCCCAAGGCGTGTCTGCTGGGCGACGTGTACCATATTTACAAGGGAGGTTCTGATTTTGCGGGCCTCAAGGCGATCAGTGCGGCGGCGATGCCTGTGCTGCACATGAACGACTATCCGTCCGACCCGGATCTCGTCCTCCTGATCGTCGTGCTCCTCTTCGCCCTGCGCTGCTATTTCCGG
>CALMMH010000156.1 GCA_937868145.1 uncultured Phycisphaerales bacterium | reverse complement strand
CCGCGGCCGACCGCGAAGCACAGGAAATCGCGACCAACGTAAAAGGGGCTGCGGTCGAACTGTTCACGGCGACGCAGCACACCGCCTTGGCGGAGTGGGTGGTTGACCACACGGGAGATGGGGCGTCCGACCTGCTGATTCTCTGCGGACAACTGCCCGACACGCTCTATG
Source organism: uncultured Phycisphaerales bacterium (assembly GCA_937868145.1). Classification (GTDB taxonomy): domain Bacteria; phylum Planctomycetota; class Phycisphaerae; order Sedimentisphaerales; family Anaerobacaceae; genus PLanc-01. Next base: position 1,834 of record CALMMH010000156.1, on the reverse strand, counting down.
CCCCCGGCAACACGCAGCCGGACGGCTCGCTGATCGAATTGTTCCTGGACGACGGCAACTGCATCCTCAACACCGGCGACTGGATCTTCTACGTCGTCAACGGCGCCGGCACCAATGCCTCGGCCGCGCTGCCCAATGTCATGGACATTCCGAGCATGGAGATGTGGGACGACGACACGCCCGTGACGGTGACCGCCGACGGGCAACAGTACACTCCGTCCCTGGTCAACTTCTCCACGGACCGCGCGATCCATTTCAACTCCCTGGCAGGCGATTGGTATGCGGAGTTGATTCTCGCATTGGCCGCCGACGGAAATCGGGCGGATCCCGTGATCCTTCGTAATTCGACTACCGGCGGGCGCATCGGCATCTTCTTCCAGACCGCCAGCCAGGACAACGATCCCCGCGGCGAAGTGATGAGCGAGTGGATCAACAACTGGTATCTCCCCATGGTCGTGGCCGCCAAGACGGCGACGAATCCCGCGCCGGGCGACGGGGTCAACGAAGTCCTCCGCGATGCGATCTTGAGTTGGACGGCCAGCGAGAACGCCGCGACGCACGATGTGTATCTCGGCACAACCTCGGAGGACGTCAATAGCGCCACTGCGGCTGATCCCAGGGGCGTTCTCGTCAGCGAGGGCCAGGCGGACGCCGAATTCGATTCGGACACCCTGTTCGAGTACGGCCAGACCTACTACTGGCGAGTCGACGAGGTCAACGGCGCCCCCGACAACACGGTCTTCAAGGGAGACCTCTGGAGCTTCACCGTCGAATCGTACGCCTATCCGATCACGAGCCTAACCGCCACCGCGTCCAGCGCTCAACCCGGCATGGGACCCGAGAACACGATCAACCGCTCCGGCCTCAACGCCGAAGACCTGCACGGCACCGACCCGGCCACGATGTGGACGAGCGCCGGCGGCCTGCCGATCTGGATTCAGTACGAGTTCGACAAGGTCTACAAGGTGCACGAACTGCTGGTCTGGAACTCCAACCAGCCGATCGAAACCTTCCTCGGCATGGGCGCCAAGGCCGTCACGATCGAGTATTCCACCGACGGCGTCACGTGGGCCGCTCTGGAAGGCGTGCCGGAGTTTAGCCGGGCCACCGCAACGGCGACCTACGCCGCGAACACCACCGTCTCGTTCGGCGGCGTCATGGCCAAGTTCGTCAAGCTGACGATCACCGCCAACTGGGGCGGCATGGCCCCGCAGACCGGCCTGAGCGAGGTGCGGTTCTTCTACGTTCCGATACAGGCGTTCGAACCCAAGCCGGCAGTCGGCGCGGCGAATGTCAGCGTCGAGACCGAGTTGGACTGGCGGTCCGGCCGCGAGGCGACTTCGCATGTGGTATACCTCGGCACGGACAGCGCCACGGTTGCCAGTGGCGACGCGGCCTCCGAGACCGTGACAAACCACGGGTACACTCCCGACTCTCTGAACTACGCGACAACCTATTACTGGAGAGTGGATGAAGTCGGCGACGCCGGAGCCTCTGCGGGCGAGGTCTGGAACTTCACGACCGAGGCATACGCCGTGGTCGATGACTTCGAGAGCTACAACAACAAGGACAATCGGATCTATCAGACCTGGGTGGACGGGTTGACCGACGACTCCAGCGGCTCGCAGGTCGGCTATGACGAGTCGCCGTTTGCCGAGATGACGATCGTTCACGGCGGCAGGCAGGCCATGCCTCTGATCTACGACAACGCGTCCTTCGCGTTCTCGGAGACCACGCGGACCTTCGAAGACGCTCAGAACTGGACCGCTCGCGGCATCCAGAGCCTCGCGATCCATTTCGCAGGCGTCTCGGGCAACACCGGCAAGCTGTACCT
>CALMMH010000155.1 GCA_937868145.1 uncultured Phycisphaerales bacterium | reverse complement strand
ATCGCACGTAGGCCCGTGCGGCGACGTCGCCCGTGTGCCAGGTGACCGAGGGCAACGGATGAGACTGATACGCGCCCCACGGCAGATCGCTTCGGATGTCGAGGTTGACGCCGCTGGCGCGTCCGGCCGGACCGACGAGCCCGAGTCGGGCTGCGTCCTGCCGCGAGACGCAACCGATCCCGTCGAATCGGGACATCACCGAGGGGGTCTCCCAGAGCAGATCGATCGCGTTGCGGGTGTCGTCGAACGTGCGTCGCAGGCGGTCGAGAAGCTCCTCGATCGTTTGCTGCGTCGGATCAAAGCGAACGCCGCCGGGGCGGACGAGATTCCGACCGAAACGATTGCCGCACAGCAGGGCGGTGATGTTCAGATAGTCGCCGCGAAGCCGGCCGCAGTAGGACGCGGTCGGCAGGAATCCCACGTCGTTGCCCAGCATGCCGAGGTCGCCCGTGTGGTTGGCCAGTCGCTCCAGCTCCAGGGCGATGGCGCGGATCGAATGCGCCCGCGGCGGCACGGCTGCTTCGCCGAGTCCTTCCATGATCGATGTGTACGCCGTGCTGTGTCCGATCGTCGTATCTCCGGCGAGCGTTTCCATGAGATGAGCGGTGCGGGAATTCGGGCCGCCCACGAGGGCTCGCTCGACGCCGCGGTGCTGGTAGCCCAATTCGATCTCCAGGTGGAAGACGTTTTCGCCGTGGCACTGGAATCGGAAATGGCCCGGCTCGATGATCCCGGCGTGGACCGGACCGACCGCGACCTCGTGAATCTCCTCGCCCTCCACACGGAAGTAGTCCGTCACGCACGGCTCGATCTGCGTGCGATCGCGGCCCCAGGCGTCACGTCCTGTGTAGGAGGGGTGGAACCGGATGGGCTTGAGCCACGGATGTCCCTGCGGCACGATTCCGCACTGCTCCGCGATCTCCCGCTCGAACCAGTGGGCTTGCGGGATCTCGGGGGTCAGTGAGGGGTATGCGTCGCTCACTCGCGTTCGACAGACTGAAAGCGTCGCCTGTTGATCGTTCGTCAGGATCGCGACGAGGGTGACTTGATCGCCGTCGGGAATCCCGAAAAGCGAGGAGATCCGTCTGCCCTTGTGGACTCGTTCGATCACCGCGGAGCGGAACTCCGCCAGCGGCAATTCCGGGACATCTTTCCAAGGCATGGCCTGGCCGTTATGGATTTGCGGCAGTGTCGTCATTGGGCCGGCCCTCCGAACAGTTGTGCGGCGGTGTGCAGTTTGTCCAGGAGCGGTGCGGGCAAGTAGACGCCCAGCAGCAACGCGATGACTGCAAACACCAGCGGCGGCAGGACGGTCGTCCACGGCTCGCGGGTGCGGCTCTCGTCGGACTTGCCCAACGCCATTTTCAACACGATCGCGGACATGCCGACAAAGACCAGCACCAGGAACAGGCTGTACAGAGCGGTGACGATCCATCGACCCTGTTCAAGCGTCGCCCGCAGGATCGTGAACTCGCTGATGAACGTCCCGAACGGAGGCGAGCCCGTGATGGCGAGGAACCCGGCGATCCACAGGACGCCGGAGATCGGCAGGACGCTGCACGCGCCGCGGATCTTTGCGGTGTCTTTCGTATGGAAGCGGGCCAGGAGATTGCCCGCCGTGAGGAACAGCATCGCTTTGACCACGGAATGATTGACGGCGTGGAGGAACGCTCCGAACAGGCCGATGCCGCCCAGGCCGACGCCGAGGGCCAGGATGCCCATGTGCTCGACGCTCGAGTAGGCGAGCATGCGTTTGTAGTCGGCCTGACGCAGAATGAAGACGCCCGCCATGCCCATGGACAGCAAGCCGAAGAGGACCAGCAGATCGCCTCCGAACTTGGCCATTCCCGCCGCGGCGCACACCTGCTGCATCCGCAGGATGCCCAGGAACGCGCAGTTGAGCAGAGCTCCCGAGAGCAGCGCCGAGACCGGCGACGGCGCCTCACTGTGGGCGTCGGGCAGCCACGAATGCAGCGGCGCGAGGCCCATTTTGGTGCCGTATCCGACGAGCATGAAGATGAACGCCGTGGACAGCCACTTGTGATTCAGCGCGCCCGCGTGCTGGAGCAGGACCGCGAGCGTCAAGTCGCGAGGCTCGCTCGTCACCGCCATCAGGATGAAGAAGATGCCCAGCAGCGCCATCGCGATGCCCACCGAGCACAGGATCAGGTATTTCCACGCCGCTTCCAGCGACCGGCGGCTGCGATGATAGTAGATCAAGGGTGCGCTGGCGAGCGTCGTCGCTTCGATCGCGACCCATTGCAGAGCGAGATTCCGGCTGATGATCGCCAGGCTCATTGTGGCCAGGAGAAAGAGGATGCTGCCGGTGAAGATGGACTCCGGCTCGTTCCTGATGAGGCTTCCGTCCTCCGCGTCAGGTTGAGGCGCGACGGGTTCGCGAGCGACGTAGCCGATGCCGTACACGGTGGCGCCGAGGAACAGTGTGCTCGTCAGGACCAGGAAGATCGCGCTGAGCGCATCCAATCCGATCCACGTGCCCAACGGCGAGGCTTCGGGAACTGCTGCGGCCAGGACCGACAGGATCAGATGCCCCATCGCGGCGGCCAGCCACAACGTTCGACGCAAGCGGTGCGAACGAATCAGATACGACGCGACGGCCACGGCCACGGGAACCAGGATGATCGACAACAGGAGCATCATGCGATCTCCTTCCCGGCGGGCGCCGCGGATTCCGACACGTCGGACAACTCCGTCAGCTTGTCCACGTCCATATGCTCGAACTCGCTATCGAGGTGGAAGAGGAGGTTGCCCATGAGGAATACGCCGACGAAGACGTCCAGCAAAATGCCGAGCTCGACGATGAAGGGGAAGTCCAGGCTCATACTGACGCCCACGCCGTACACGCCGTTCTCCAGAACCAGGTAGGCCAGTGACTGCGTGATGGCTTTTCGCCGTGTGACCAGGATGAACAGGCCCACAAACACCAGGAAGAAGGAACTGGTCATCAGGACGGCGGGGGCTTCGCCCGGCGCCAGGTGCATGCGAACCGTGACCCAGACGGCCAAGGCCAGGAGGCCTGTGCCGTAGATCAGGGACGAGCCGAACCCGATGAAGGGTTCGATCTCGCGGCGGATCTCGGCGTTCCGCAGGCAGATCCGCATCAGCCACGGCAACACGACGCTCTTGGAGACGATCGTGCTGACGCTCAGGATCCAGATGCCCGCGGTGAGGTGATCCACGGATCGGATCACCGGGAGAATCCCCAGGAGCACGCCTTGGGCCGCGACCACTCGGATCGCGACGTGCAGCCGGCTCGATCCGAGCAGGAGCATGCAGGACAAGATCAACAAGACGGAGATGATGTGCATATTCTACCTGGAATCCTGTAAAATGGCCATTCGACCTATATTCTTCCAGGAAATCTGTTTCACGATTTCCTGGAAGAATCGGCTCAAATCATATCGTTCAAGGAATGTCGGGTTTAAGAGGGGAGAATCGCAGGGCTGATTCTCTCCTCTTAAAGTAGGTCGAATGGCCATTTTACAGGATTCCAATCCCATTCTAATCCATCAATTTCACGATCAACGCGATGACGCTCAACGCGGCCGAACCGATCAGGACCTTGGGCACCTGCAGCAGCCGCAGGCGGGCCAGGATCGATTCAACGACCCCGACGAGGACCGCAACCGCTGCGATTGCGAGCAAGAACAACGGAACCTGTCCCCAGACCGGCAACGACGCCATCGGGACCAGGACGTTCACCACCAGAGCCGCGAAAACCCACAGTTTCAGCGACGCGCCGTACAGGATGTAAGCGAAGTCCGGCCCACTGTAGTCGAGCACCATGACCTCGTGGATCATGGTCAGCTCCAGGTGGGTGTTCGGGTCGTCGATCGGAATGCGCGAGTTCTCTGTGAGCAGCAGGACGAACCAGGAGCAGGCCACCAGGATCAGGAGAGTGCCGGAGGTCTGCCATGTGGTTGTCGAGAGTCCCGCCATGATGTTCGAGAGGCCCAACGCCCCGGACTGAAGGACCAGGACCAGCATGCCCAGGAAGAACGCCGGTTCGGCGAGGGCCCCGAACTGGGCCTCGCGGCTGGCGCCCATGCCTTCGAACGCCGAACCCGTGTCCAGAGCGGCCAGCACGGTCGCAAAGCGGGCCAGGCCCAACAAGTAGGCCAGCAGGATGATGTCCCCGGCGAAAGCCGCCGGCGCTTGCAGGCCGCCCCAAGGCAAGAGCGTCGTGCACAGGAACATGCAGGCCAGCGAGACGGCCGGCGCGATCCGGAGCACCACGCTGGTCGAGCGGCTGTAGACCGAGCCTTTGCGGAGCAGCTTGAACAGGTCGTAGTAGAGTTGCAGCAGCGGCTGGCCGCGCCGCCCGGCGAATTTCGCCTTGACCCGGTTAATGATCCCGAGCATCAGCGGAGCCAAGACCCACGCCGCCAGAGGAAGAGCCCAGTGTGTCGCAGTCATGATTGGCCTCCCGCTTTCCAGATCAGCAGCAGGATCAGGACGATGGCGATGTAGAGAAGGTATCCGTGCACCCGCCCGTGCTGCAGTTGGCGGATGGGGGCCACGCCGCGATCGATCGCGCGGAACAGCGGGGCGAACAGTCTTTCGCGTGCCGCGTCCGGCGTCTCTGTTTTGAAGGTCGAGTCCTTGGGGAAGAATCCCTGGGGCAACTTGCTCGGCTTCCGCGTCCCCAGGACCAGGCGGAACAGATCCGTCAGCGGCTGGGCAAAGGACGTCGCCGTGTACTGCATGCGAGCCGTCGGACGCGCGTAGCCGCAGTCCCAGGTTCCCGTCGCGGATTCCTCGCATCCTCGCGGCAGGCGACGTCGGATGAAGTACAACAACGCGGCGAGCAGAAGCAATGCAGTCGAGGCCGCGACGATGCCGGTCAGGCTTTCGACCGCGGTCGACGCTTTCAGGAGCGGTTGCCCGCCTGCTGAGGACTCATTCACATAGAGCGAGAACCATCGCCAGGGCTCGGCTGCCGGCACGGCCTGGATGTCCGAGCTTGCGGCTTGGACGTTCGCCATCACCCGTACGGCCGGAAGGGCGGTTCTCAACGCGATCGGCGCCAGCACGCCGATCACCAGGCATAGGACCGCGAGCACGCCGACAGGCCATCGCATTGCGACGCCGGTGTCGTGGGCTTTCATCGCCCGATCGCTTCGCGGCTCGCCGAGGAACAAGACGCCGAACGCTTTGGCGAAACAGGCGGCCGCCAAGCCTCCGATCAACGCAAGACCGCCGGTGACGAGGATCGCCAGGACGATGGTCTCGGTCGCTCCGTTCCGGACGGCGCTGAAGCCTGCGATGTAGATGAGGAATTCGCTGACGAATCCGTTGAACGGCGGCAACCCGGAGATTGCGGCACAGGCGACCAGGAAGGCGATGCCGGTCCATCGCATCGATTTGAGCAGCCCGCCGAGTTGATTCATGTCCCGCGTGCCGGTGGCGTGGACGATAGACCCGGCCCCCAAAAACAGCAGGCTCTTGAAGATCGCGTGATTCAGAACGTGGAGGATGCCTCCGCCGAAGCCGAGCACGACCAGTCCGTTCTGGCGCCAGGCGAGGCCCAAGACCCCTATCCCAAGGCCCAGGGTGATGACGCCGATGTTCTCGACGCTGCAGTAGGCCAGAAGCTTCTTGATGTCGTTTTGAGCCAAGGCCAGGATCACGCCAAGCAGGCCGGAGACCAGACCGATGACCACCAGCGTCCAACCCCATCCGCCTTGAGGCGTGCCCAGTAGCGTAACGGCCCGAAGCACGCCGTAGATGCCGGTCTTGATCATCACGCCGGACATGAGGGCCGACACGTGACTGGGAGCGGCCGGATGGGCTTCCGGCAGCCAGACGTGCATGGGAACGAAACCCGCTTTGGAGCCGAACCCGATCACGGCCAGAGCGAAGAGAACGCTGGCCATCGCAGGGGCCAGTTTGGCGGCGGCCATCGCCTCGAAGTCGAGCGAGCCGGCCTGTCTTCCCAGCAGGGCAAAGAACACCAGCAATGCGGCGGTGCCGATGTGCGTCGCGATCAGGTACGTCCAGCCGGCGTCCCGTACGTGGGCGTGCTCATCGTCGAAAACGACGAGGAAGAACGAACTGATGGCCATGATTTCCCAGATGACCAGGAACAACAGGCCATTGCGAGCCGCCATCAGCAGGAGCATGCTGGCGATCAACACATTGCAGAAGAACAGCACCGAGCCCAGCGACTTCTTCTCGTGGGCCAGGTACTCGCAGCCGTACAGCGCCGCTAGCGGAGAGATCAGCAGAATGGGCAGGCAGAAGAAAGCCGAAAGCCCGTCCAAGTCCAGGATTAGTGAACCGCCGGGCATGCTCCAGGCCAAGTGCAACGGTTCGGGCGAACTACCGGCTAAGGTTTGGACGACCGGGATCAGCGCCATGCCG